>JAFGBA010000247.1 GCA_016933395.1 Sedimentisphaerales bacterium
AAATCGGGATCAATCAACGAATGAAACTAATTTTAGCAAGACAACGGCATTTTGCACGATAAATCGTTAATTTTTAGAGGAACCCATAAACCGAAACTTATGGTTATTAACCATCATTAACTCATTTCATGTAATGCGTAAGCATACGCACCGACCGCAACCGCCTGACTTGTGCCCAGTACGGAACGGCCGACGCCGATGCGTTTGAGAGAATCGTAATTCATCATTTTCTCAGACCGTGGAATCTGGATTTCCTTTACCCGGCCGGCGATGAAGGTCGCTAATGATGATTCATCATCCAAATCAAAACACCGTTGAATCATCCGGGGGATTTTCTCGCCGTTGTATTTTTCCAGCGTGCCGTTCATCTGCTCAAGAATTTTCCCTATAAAGCAGGAGTACGCCCCGGCCAAACCGCCGCCGATGACCACCAGGCCGTCCATTAAGGTCATCGCGTTGGCCAACGCATCGCCAACCACCTCCCCCAATTCTTCAAAGGCCGTTATCGCCGCCTGTTTGTTTCCCGTCTGTCGGCCGGAAGCGATCTCGTAGATATCCTGGGGGCTTGGCGCTTTTTCGACATTCAACCCGGCACAGCGGGCATAACTTGATCTTACCGCTCGAATACTGGCGCCTTCTTCCGCAAAACATTTGGGATAACGCTTATTGCGTACAATCCATATCTCCCCGGCGGCGGAATTATCACCGCGATACAATTGGCCGTGGCTGACAATGCCGGCGCCGAAACCCGTACCGAGTGTAATGCCAAACAAATGGTGGAACCGCTTGGGTGAGCCTGCTTGCTCCAATTGTTGATTTACTTTGGGCAATAATCCCGCAATGGCTTCACCATAGACGAAAAGGTCGCCGTCATTATTAATAAACACCGGCATCTGAAAGTGATTTTCCAGAAATGGCCCCAGCGCCACGCCGCCGGCGTAGGCCGGCAGATTAACCATATTATCAATTATGCCATTGGGATAATCCGCCGGTCCGGGAAAAGCGAAGCTAATAGCAACCGGCCGCGTTTCCAGGCTGTCAATAACCCGCTGAAAGCCCTGTACCAGTGCATCCAGACTTTTATCCAGATTATCAGCATAGGCCGGCAAACGAATGTCTTCCGACACTTGTTTCCCATCCTTCATAGCGGAGAATACAAAATTGGTTCCGCCGGCGTCCAGCGTCAACACTACGCGTTCGTCATGATTTATTTGTATCATGGTGGATTTTCCCTACTTCAATTTATTGCTGTTTGCGATTGATGTTTTCTTCCTATGTTAGCCCCAATAAAACCAAAGAACACCAGGTATAAGTAACCCACCAGGACAATTCCAAGAGAAGCGCGAACACCATACTCATCCATTAATACTCCTTGCACGGCGGGCATTATCGCGCCTCCGACAATCATCATAACCAGCAGAGAACTTCCCTGACTGGTATCCTTTCCCAATCCTCGAATGGAAAGCGTAAATACGTTTGACCACATGATCGAATTAAACAAACCGATGCCTATAATTGACCAAAGTGCAAACTTACCACCCGACCCCATAGACAGAGAGGTTAAGATGGTCGCCACGATGGCGAACAATCCCACCATGCGGCCGGCGTTGGAACGACCAAGAACGAAAAATATAAAGCTTCCCGCCACCAATGCCAGATAAGGTGCTATATCCATCACATTTAAAAATTGCCCACTAGTTAGACGATGTTTACACGTCGCATTGATAAAAATAACCACTGTGGCCAGAACCGCCGCCAAGACCATAAGGCCATATTTTTTATGATGAGCCAAGGAACTTAATGATACGGCTCCCATCAAACGTCCGATCATTAGTCCGCCCCAGTAAAACGCCAGGTATTTGTCGGCTTCATGGGCTGCAAAACCCATTATTTCTTTATCCCCCAGATAATTAATCAGAATGCTGCCGACAGTCACTTCACTGCCGACATAAAAGAAAATCGCCAGCCATCCCCAGACAAAATGAGGATGACGAAATGCTTTGATGCCAGGAGTCACTTTGTCAGGATTTGTGAATTCCGGCAGTTTAATCATCTTAAAAGCTATCGCCAGGAGCATGAAGACAACAGCCAAACCGATATATGGTTTTTTCACAGCCTCAATGCCGCCTGTTTCGGCGTATACGCCTTTGCCAAAAAGCAGAAGTCCGCCGATTAGCGGCGCTACCACGTAACCCAGTGAATTAAGTCCCTGGGAAAGATTTAATCGCAAGGGAGCGGATTCCTCCGGCCCCAGAATGGAGACATAGGGATTGGCGGCAATTTGAATAATGGTTATGCCTCCTCCCAGAATCAGTAATGCCCCAAGAAATAGCGGATAATTCGTTATTTCAGCAGCCGGGTAAAACATAAAACAACCGATTCCCGCAACAATCAGGCCCAACACCAGACCATTTTTGTATCCGATTTTGTTGATGGGGTCGCCCGTTGCCGCTGATATCAAAAAATATAACAACGATACGACAAAATAAGCGCCAAAAAAGGCGAACTGCACCAAATTAGCCTGAAACTGGCTTAAAGCAAAATCGGCCTTGAATTTCGGTATCAGCAGGTCGTTCATGCAGGTGATAAATCCCCACATGAAGAACAAGACCGTAACTACCCTGAATGCAAATCGCGGATTCGATGGCTTCGTATCCATTTGACTCCTTTCTTATATCAATTAAACCTTTTGGTTATTGGAAATATCATAGCCCGGCTGCTATTGAATGTCACGAGTTTGGTTGGCGAAAGCCGCTTTTTAGGACAACGATAAGGTTAGTTCGATAACATAATCCCTATAGATAGTGCCATATTCGAAAATTTCAATACTTATCTAAGATATAATGTCGCAAAAAACCGAAATTATACGAAAATCTTTAAAATATTCTTAAAGAGCATTATAAAACACCAAAAGGATTAATACCCCTTCGGGACGGAATTGAGAAAAATGCCTGGTCAGGTCGAATACACCTCTCATTTACACTTTAATTTGCAGTGACGATATATCACCTCCCAATCCAGGCATAGCTGTAGCAGCATAGCCGGTTCAGGAACGTTAAATAAGTCGATCTTAGATATCCACATCATGGATATTGATCAGCTTTCCAACGTCGGAAACAATATCTGGTATTTATATATACAAAAAAGCCAGAGGGAATTAATCCTCTGGCGTCAAAATGAGAGAAACCTTTGGTCAGTTGGTTATAGTACGTCTCTCATTTACTATGTCATTTACAACGTGAATAATAATCGGCAGCGTCTGAACTTCACAGTAAAAGCGCAGTCGTTTCGGGAACCATGTCCGCCTACGTCACGTCCGACCGCACTTTGTTCCATTCCGCATTATTGAAATAATATTTTCTGCGCCATGGTGAAAAGCCGCCCCGAGAGACTTCCTGCAGAAAGTCTCCCGGAAGCGAGCATAACACATAGCAATTTTGTCTCCGTCAGTTAGCAATCAATCCTTTTTAC
>JAFGBA010000248.1 GCA_016933395.1 Sedimentisphaerales bacterium
AATGGAATGTTTTCGAGGCTCGGCGACAATTGAGAAAAAAATTAGAAAATTTACTATAAAGCGGTCGTGGCGAGGGCGTCTTGCCCTTGCATACCGCGGCAATGACAAACAAAAATAATAGTAACCGTTCCTAGTACGGTAAGCCCCTGACGAAAGTCAGGGGTCGAATGGACAAGACGCACTAAAACGCCCAGGGCGTC
This sequence comes from Sedimentisphaerales bacterium, assembly GCA_016933395.1. Lineage (GTDB taxonomy): Bacteria > Planctomycetota > Phycisphaerae > Sedimentisphaerales > SM23-30 > JAFGBA01. Next base: position 201 of record JAFGBA010000248.1, read on the forward strand.
CGACCCCCAACTTTCGTTGGGGGCTGAGGTAATGGAAAACCGTAAATGGTTATAGATAATGATTGACGGACAGGCGTCCGTCGCGATAAATGGAGAAACCTGTCATGAAACGCCAAGACCTTGACAATCTGGTCAGTCGCTTCGACGACGAGGCGTTATCGCCTCAGGAAAAACAGCATCTTGAAAGCGAGTTGAAGGGCAACCCTGACGCCCAGAAGCTCCGGACCCAGTACCATCGACTGAACGAGGCGCTGGAGCGTTTTTCCACCCGCCAGGGGGCGGTGGACCTGTCGTCCGTGCGGCAAAGCGTTCTCGCCCAAGCGGCACGGGAAAACCTCTATCCAGCCGCTACCCGCTTGCGATGGCGGCGCTGGTCGGCGATGGCGGCCATAGCGGCCCTGGTGGCGATAGCCCTGGTCGCCTGGCAATTTTGGCCCCAGGCAGCTACGACGCCCACACCCCCAGCCCTCACCCCCGGTAGTGGCATGACGCAAAGTCCTCTCGTAACGAACAACACCGATGAGCCTAAAATCATTGTCACACTAGCGGTTTTGCCGGAACCGGCACACGATCAAACCGAAACGCAGACCGATACGCCGGCATTAGTGCTATGCTGGAGCGGCGATAATGAAAAGCCGGCCAAAGTCAGCAACGGCAAAGATCAGAGTATGGACGATTTTTCCAAAATGTTCTTTTAATATATCGTGACGCAGTGTCGCCAATGGACGCGGCACGGGAGTAGAAATATGAAACGTTATATGGCAGTTATCATTATTATTCCGGCAGGATGGTTATACTCGTTATCGCAGGCGGCGGAACCCACCGAACTCTTTATTGAACAAGCCCTCGATAACCCCGCCATGATCAATTACAGCAACATTACGCTGGTCGATGCCTTCAAAGGCATCAGCAGCGCCATAGGCGTTCCTTTGGAAGCGGATCCATCGGCCCTGAGTCAATTGCCTTACGGGGGCTTGACGCCGTTGGCGTCGGTGCAGTTGCAAAATGTTACGTGGCGACAGGCGCTGCGGGAATTTCTCGCGCCGCTGGCTTTGCGTTTCCAGGTCGGCAAGGAACCGATTTACATCCTGGCTACGGATGAACTCATGCGGCAGCCGCACCGCCTGACGCCCAGGGAACTGTCCGCTTTGGTTGCCTTGCAGCAAAGCAACGTCAATAAAAGCGATGAACGCCTCCTGCGGCAGATTCGCGACGTCACCCGCATGGATTTTGGTCTGGTCGTCAACGGCATTCGTCAGGATAAAGCCGATAAGGACATCAGCGAAGATATCCTCAGTGAAACCCCCATCTCCGCCGCCGAAGCCCTTAACCTTTATTGCCGCGTGCTTTCCGCTAAAGGCAATCGTTCCGGGTCGGAGTGGACCTGGTGGGTGCGGTCGGAAACCGTCGGCAATAAAGACACACTGGATATTGTTATACTTTTAGAACGCGATTTGGCCGCGATGAAACTCGACCGTCGGGTGGATGTGTCGTTTCGCAATACAAAGGTGCAGAGCATTCTCATCGATTTGGGGCGCAGCGCCGTAATGCCGGTTGGTTTTGAATCCGGTTGCCTGATGATGGTCGATGACGCCATGCGGGATAACGCCTCGCTTACCCTGCAAAACGGCTCCATCCGCATGGCCCTGGACGCCCTGTCGGGCATGACCGGCCTGGAGTATCGCACCGATGGTCTTAAGCTTTACATTTCCGCCAGTGAAAATCTAAAGGTGCTCGCCAGCCAGCGCGCCACCACCGTCACTACAACCAGTTCCAATCCCACGGTCGCCGTTCTTACCCTCCCGGTGCCCGGCAGTAATATCGAAAGCATGGTTTTTATCCGGCAGAACGATCTTAAAGATGAGGGTTTGCTCGAAAAATATCTCCGCGTGCGCCAGTCCATGCTCGATGATTTTTACAAGGTTCTCCGCGAACTGCCGGATGAATCTCAGTAAGTTTTTCCACGGGCAGAAACTCTTTTTATTATTTTGTCCAACCAATAATCTCCTCGCCGTTGAGTTCGGAAAAAAAACCTTTTCTGAGCAAAAAACTAATTTTATGAATTTACCTGTTTTGATTTTGCCGATGGGCCGACCGTGTGTTATCCTTTCCCCTATGGGTCGGTGGAAGAGATCTGCGGGATATTCCCCGTAGTTATATGTTAATCTTGCGGCGGCGCTATAGATGGGGGAGGATGGCGAATCTGCCGATAAACCGACACTAAAACGGTTAAAAGCCGGTTTGCGCCAACACACTCGGGTTGCATCATGAAACAAGCCGTTATTTTCGATTTGGACGGAACTCTGGTCGATACGCTGCAGGATTTAACCCGTAGTGTGAATTATGCCTTGGATCATTATGGTTTACCCGACCTAAGCCTGGATGAGGTGGAAAAAATAGTCGGGAATGGCGCCATTACGATGGTCACGCGAGCTTTGCCGCCTGATCGAGTTGATTTGGCGGAGGATGTGCTTTATCGCCAGCAGGCTTATTATCGTAACCACTATGCCGATAGTTCACAGCCATACCCCGGTATAATAGAATTATTGTACAATCTTCGCGAAAAACAAATAAAATGCGCGGTATTAAGCAATAAACCCGATGTTTTTACACGTACTATTATCAATAGCATGTTTACCATAGGGACATTTACCGTTATACGCGGTCACATTGACGATACTCCACTTAAACCTGAACCCGTTTCCGCTTTGAAAATCGCTTCCGAGTTAAACGTCGCTCCGGCAGACGTTCTTTTCGTGGGTGACACCGCCGTTGATATGCAAACCGCCTGTAATGCCGGTATGAAGCCTATAGGCGTTACCTGGGGCTTCCGCGATAGCGATGAATTACTCAACGCCGGTGCTGCGGCGCTTATTGACCGCCCCTCCCAGCTTCTCGAATGGCTTTGATAGGGGAAGACCATCATTTTTTAAAAACATGCTGCCGGACGGTTTGCACCGACGGGGGCTTAATCCCGACCGTTTTGTCCCCCGGGCCGGCCGATACAAGCCAAGCCTGCACCCAACCGTTACCCCGGCAGCGACGTTTTCTCCCCTCATGGATATCACACAGGCAATGCGTTTCTTATTTTCATAAAAGTTTTTTTTCAAATTAGAAAAATACCTCAAGCACCTTTTCACGGACCCAATCGAAGCGTATCTATATTTTTTATAAAGACTTATGCTTTATTTATCGAAATTAAACACTTATTCAAACGACGCCCCGTACCCACGAATAAGTGACGCCATCGTGATTCGCCCCGATAAAACTTGACGAAAACCCCGATATTGTTATAATACCGCCACTTATAAACGTGACCGGCAGCAAGATTGCACTAATATTCATAGATGCGAATTTTGTCCAGAAAAAAATTCGCGAATTACATCATGACGCACATATTCGATTCTGATGCTATCATCGCGCGTATTCGTCAAGTCCGCGAAATGCACTCGGGAAAAAGAGGTAAAGCTCTTTTTTCCAAGCAGTTAGGGTTAAACCCGTCCACTTACAATTACTATGAAAACCATCGAGTTCCCCCCGCTGAAGTTTTATTAAAAATTTCTCAAATTACCGGGGTTTCGATGGAATGGCTGTTAACCGGTCAGGTCTCCCCTGCTGATACCGATGAGCGAATACCCAAAGGATTGTCCAAAAAAATAAAAAATTTACTTGATCGCGACCCGAAGGCCGGCAGTGCATTAGAAGCATTCGTGGATGTACTAACGGAAAAAACAACCATCGAAGACCATTTATCGCAAGAACCCGTCGAAGGGGCAAGCATGATACCCGTACTGGGTCGAACCGCCGCCGGCGTAGTGCATTTCTGGGACGCCAAACGAGGAAAACCCGTCGGGCTTACCGAACTGGCCAAACTTATTCAACGCTACCCAAAAGTACCACAAATCGCCGTGGATGCTACTTTATGCCACCAACAACCGGAAGCTTCCCTCGAAGATAAACAAGTAAAACTCATCCAAATCAATACTCCCGATAATCAAGGCGTATCGGAATTTATTGAAGCTCCCGCTCTTGGCGGACGCTACCCCGACGCCTTTGCCCTGCGTATCGATGGCGATAGCATGTCTCCCACTATTCAGCCGGGAGATCTGGTGGTGCTAAGCCCCTCGTTTCCCGCCCGTCCCGGCCAACCGGCCGTTATCCAGCTTAAGGGTCAAATCGGCGTCACTTGCAAAATCTTCCGACGCGATAATGACACCATCCATCTTATCCCCGCCAACACTGCTTATCCTCCCACCGATCACTCCCATGATGACTTAATCTGGGCCTATGCCGTCCTCAGCCGCGTGCGTGTGTAAATAAACTATAGCCGGTGAAGAGTAGCGTGAAAGTGTTTGGTAATTTTGGGTGGAAAAAAGAGGCGGAAAATATACACTATGGCCTGGAAACCTCGACGGCACGGGTGGGGGTGCTTGTGCGGTGTCGGGGGTAAGCCACCAGTATAAAAAGCCACGGATGAAGCGATAAGTCATGGAAGAACATAAATTTACGCATTTACACGTCCATAGTGAGTACAGCCTACTGGACGGGGCGGCCCGAATCGATAAGCTGGTGGAGCAGGCCGGGCGACTGGGGATGGACGCGCTGGCGCTGACCGACCACGGAAACATGTTCGGGGCGGTGGCGTTTTATTCGGGGTGCAAAAAGGCGGGGATTAAGCCGATTTTGGGGATGGAGGCGTACATGGCGCCGGGGGCGCGGACGGAGCGGGAAGCGAAGGGCATTGGCGAGGCGAGTTATCACCTGCTGCTATTGGCAAAGGACATGCAGGGGTATAAGAACCTGCTGAAGCTGGCGAGTATCGGGTACCTGGAGGGATTTTACTATCGGCCGCGGATCGACCGGGAGGTGCTGGAGCAGTTCAACGAGGGGCTGATTTGCACCTCGGCGTGCCTGGGCGGGGAGCTGCCGACGTTTCTGCTGGCGGGGCAAGAGGAGCAGGCCCGCGAGGCGGCGGAGTTTTATGCGCGGGTGTTCGGTCCGGAGCGGTTTTTCGTGGAGATTCAGTCGCACTGCGCGGACCAGAACGCGGCCAACCCGATGCTGGCGGACCTGGCGGAGAAGATGGGGCTGGGGCTGGTGGCGACCAACGATGTGCATTTTCTGACGGCGGAGGATTATCACGCCCACGAGGCGCTGACGTGCATCAGCACCGGCAAGACGCTGGACGATGAAAAGCGGATGAAGTACCCGCCGCAATTGTATCTTAAAAGCGATGAAGAGATGGCGGGGATGTTTACGCAGTGGCCTGAGGCCATCAGCAATACGCGGCTCATCGCCGAGGCGTGCGATTTGAAGCTGGATTTTTCCGAACGGCACGCGCCGGTGTTTCGCCCGCCAGGTGGCAAAACGGCCGACAAGTACCTGGAAGAACTGTGCCTGGAAGGCGTGAAGAAACGCTACGGCAAGATGACGCCAGAAATCAAGGACCGGCTGTATCACGAATTGAACGTGATTCGCGGCAAGGGCTTTTCCGGCTACTTTCTGATTGTGTGGGACTTCATGCACTTCGCCCGCGAACACGGCATTCCCTGCGGGACGCGCGGGAGCGGCGTGGGAACGATGGTGGGGTACGTGCTGGATATCAGCAACGTTAATCCGCTGCGGTACGGGTTGCTGTTCGAGCGGTTCATGGATCCCGAGCGTAACGAGATGCCCGATATCGACGTGGACATCTGCCAAAAAGGTCGAACGGACGTGATTAATTACGTGCGGGAAAAATACGGTCATGTCGCCCAGATCATTACCTTCGGAACCATGAAGGCGCGGGCGGTGATTCGCGACGTGGCGCGGGTGATGAACGTGCCGCTGGCGGATGCGGATAAGCTGGCCAAGCTGGTGCCGGAAACGCTGAATATCACGCTCGATGAGGCGATGGACCAGGAACCCAAGCTGCAGGAATGGTACGCAGCGGATCAGCGGATTCGCGAAGTCATTGACGTGGGTCGGCGGCTGGAAGGGCTGGCGCGGCATGCGTCGGTGCACGCGGCGGGCGTGGTCATCGCCGATGAACCGTTGGATAACTTCCTGCCGCTGTATAAGCAGGCGGATTCCGAGGACGTTATTACCCAGTTCGACGGGCCGACGGTGGATAAGGTGGGCCTGTTGAAGATGGACTTTCTGGGGCTGCGGACGCTGACGACCATCGAGCGGGCGCGGCAACTGGTGAAAATCGGCAAGGGCATCGACATCGATCCGAACGCCATTGATTTGAGCGACCAGAATGTGCTGGAGCTGTTTCGACAGGGGCGAACGAAAGGCATGTTCCAGTTCGAATCGGGCGGCATGCAGGATTTGCTGATGAAGATGCGGCCCGACCGCATCGAAGACCTCATCGCCGCCAACGCCCTGTACCGGCCGGGGCCGATGCAGCTTATCGGGGACTATAACGCCCGCAAGCATGGGCAGAAATGGGAACTACCGCATCCGATTATGGAAGAGGTGCTGGCCGAGACGTACGGCATCATGGTCTATCAGGAACAGGTGATGCAGATGCTGAACCGCCTGGGCAACCTGCCGCTGGCGCGGGCGTATAAGCTCATCAAGGCCATCAGCAAGAAGAAATATGAGACGATTCAGGCCGAACGCGAGCACTTTATCGAAGGCAGTGTCGCCAACGGCCTGGAACAACGCCAGGCGGAGGAAATCTTCGCCCTGATCGAAAAATTCGGCGGGTACGGCTTCAACAAGAGCCATTCGACGCAGTACGCGATACTGGCGTTTCAGACGGCGTTCTTCAAGACGTATTACCCGACGGAGTTCATGGCGGCGCTATTGACGTTTGAAATGGACTCGACCGACAAGGTGGCCGAGTACATCGACGAGTGCAAGCAATTGGGTATCAAGGTGCTGCCGCCGGATGTAAACGAAAGTTTCACTGATTTTACGGTTATTTATAATACGGATCAAAAACAGCGCCACCAGCAAGGCGAACTGCCGCCGCCCAACGCTCACGATGCCGCTCACCCGCGCCATGATGAATGTATCCGTTTTGGCCTGGCGGCGGTGAAAGGCGTGGGCGCCCGGGCGGTGGATGAATTGATTGCCGTACGGGAAAAACAGGGACGTTTCCAAAGCCTGTTCGACTTGTGCCAGCATATTGACAGCCGCGCCGTCAACAAAGGGGCGCTGGAAGCCCTCATCAAGGCAGGAGCAATGGATTCGTTGGGCGGTCACCGCGGCCAGCTTGCCGCGGCGCTGGAAGACGCCATGGCGGCGGCCGGCACCATCCAGCGTGACCGGCGGCAGGGGCAGTTGAGCTTTTTCGACGCCTTCGAGAGCGATGAGGAAGTGAAAGAGGACGCCTCGAAGCTGCCGGATGTGCCGCCGTGGCCGGAATCGCAGTTGCTGCAATATGAAAAGGACGTACTGGGCCTGTACGTCACCTCGCATCCGTTGGCGCATTATGCCGAGCAGATTCATTTTTACAGCACCTGCCATACGCACACCATCGCCAACCTGCCGGCCGGGTCGGAAGTGATTATCGGCGGCATGTTTTCGCGGATACGCTTCTGCGTGACGAAAAACGGCCGCGGCGCGGGAGGAAAGATGGCGATGTTCACGCTGGAAGACCTCAACGGCACGGTGGAAGGCGTGATTTTCCCGGATGTCCTGGCGCAATTCGAATACCTGGTGCAACCCGATCAGATGGTATTCCTCCGCGGGGTGGTGGATTTTCGCCGTGAGGATCCGTCCATCAAGGTATCGGCGATTTACGACATGAACTGCGCCGAGGAATTCCTTACTCACGCGGTGTACATTCGTCTGAACGAAGAGCTGACAACCCCGGAATCGCTCCGGCATTTGCACGCGTTATGCCGCAGTCGCCCGGGCAAGTGTCCGATTTACGTCGAAGTCACCACGAACAATAATATGCGTGTAATTGTGCAGCTCGAAGACGGCGTGCGGCCGCAGGCGGATTTCCTGCGCCGGCTTGAAGCTTTAATAGGGCATGATCATTATCGCCTGCTTCGCCCGCATGACCGCATTAGCCAGGTCGATGCGGCCGCGGTATAATGTTGCCGTTAGCCCCTGACGTGAGTCAGGGGTCGAATGGACATGACGCATGATAGCGCACAAGGTGTTCAACCCCGGATTGTCATCCGGGGCTAACGAAAATGACCTGCGACTCTCGTCGCGGGCTTAGCCCCTGACGAAAGTCAGGGGTCGAATGGACATGACGCATGATAACGCACAAGACGTTCAACCCCGGATTGTCATCCGGGGCTAACGAAAATGACCTGTGACTCTCGTCGCGGGCCAAGTACTCGACAAACGTCGGGAATAGAATGAAATGAATATTAAAAAATCATTATCGTTGATACCTTTGGTTCTGGCAACAAGCGTATGGTTGGTCGGTTGTCAACCGACGCCCCGTGTTGGTAGTCGCGCCCTGCGGCAGGAGTTTACCGACGACCATCGCCGGGTGCTGGTATTCGATACGGATAACGACCATCGGGCGGATTACTGGCAGATATTCAACGCCGGCGGACGCAAAACCGAGTTGATTTTCGCCCCGGCTAAAGAGAAACAGGAATTGTCGGAAAACACTTCCGCCACGGCATCAACGGAAATCAGCGTAAGGCTGGATACCGTATCGGCTTTGGCGGCTCCACATTTTATTATCGCTCTGGACGGCGTGCCGTATTCGCTGGTGGAGGAACTTTACGAGCAGGGACATTTTCGTTTGTTCCATCCGCCGGTAAAAATGATCAGCACGTTCCCCGCCATGACCGACCTGGCGTTTCAGCGAATTTTCGGCGGGCGCCAGCCCATTGCGTATCAGGCCGAACATTTTGACCGGGATTTGAACCGCATGCGCAACGGCAATGACATCTATCTCAGCGGCGAAGCGGCCGACTGGGCCAATCGGCTGGATTATCGCATCGGCTTTTTATGGGACGCCATGGCCTATACCTTCCCGCAGCAGGTATTCGATCAGGAAAAACAGGGCATGATGGACGTACTTCGCCGTACGGAAGACGCCCGAACGGCTATTGTTTACAGTGTGGGTACGGCCGGTCTGGGCACGCAGGGAGGACGGGAAGCGATTTTAGGCTACCTGCGCGATATAGATATGATGTGCGAGCAACTGGTGTTCGAGCGTCGCGGCCGGGTGAAAATCACCCTGCTGGCCGATCACGGCCATAACATGTCTGGGCGCGGGCGTATTTCCTTCGATGATGACCTGCGACAGGCGGGGTATCGACCCTTTGACAAGCTGGAAAAACCCGGTGATGTGGTGGCGATAAAATACGGGCTGGTCACTTACGCGGCATTCTTCACGGATGACGCCTCCGGCGTTGCGGACGTATTGATTCATAATCCCGCCGTCACCCTGGCATGTTATCCGCAGGGCGATGACGTCGTGGTCAAAACCTTGACGGGGTCGGCACGCATTGACAAGCAAGACGAGCGGTTCCGTTACACCTGCCTGAGCGACGACCCTTTGAACCTCAAACCTCTTATCACTCAGCTTACCGATCAGGGTTATGTTGATCAGGATGGATTTATCGATGACCATGCGTTTCTGGTCGCCAGCGCCGACCATGAATATCCCGACGCTTTGCGGCGGGTATGGGAAGCGTTCCACGGGCTGGTGAAAAAACCGGCGGATTTGATTGTCTGCCTGGAGGACGGCTGGGTGCACGGCAGCAGCTTTTTCCA
>JAFGBA010000249.1 GCA_016933395.1 Sedimentisphaerales bacterium
CGCAAAGGCGGGAGTTCTATATTAACCACATTGATGCGATAATACAAATCCTCGCGGAATCGGCCGGCCTTTACTTCTTCCCGCAGGTCGCGGTTGGAGGCCAGTATTACCCGCACATCGACCGTTTTGGTTTCCAGACTGCCCACCGGTTCAAACTGTCGCTCCTGCAACACCCGCAACAGTTTTACCTGAAAACCCGGCGTGGCGGAGTTGATTTCATCAAGGAAAATGGTTCCTCCGTCGGCGGCCAGAAATTTGCCTTGCTTGTCGCTAACGGCGCCGGTGAATGATCCTTTGACATGGCCGAAAAGTTCGCTTTCAAGCAGGGTTTCCGGCAGCGCTCCGCAACTAACTTCGACAAAAGGTTTGTCCATGCGATCACTGCGGTGATGGATAGCGCGGGCAATGAGGCTTTTACCCGTGCCGCTTTCGCCGGAAATCATCACGGTGGCTTTGCTGTCGGCGACGGCCTCAATCAGATCGAACACCTTGAGCATTTTGTAATCGTGGCCGATGATGTTGCCCAGACCGAAACGCTCCTTGAGCTGGTTTTTGAGGTTACGGTTTTCCTGGATAAGCGATTGCTGCTCCATCGCCCGTTTGACGATCATACGGATTTCATCATCCACAATAGGTTTGGTGAGGTAATCGTAAGCCCCCATTTTTATTGCTTCAACCGCGCTTTCAATGGTTCCGTAGCCGGTAATGACGATAGTCACCACATCGGGATAGTTTTTACGGATGACGCGCAGCAAATCAAAGCCGTTGCCTTCAGGCATGTTCACGTCGGAAATAACCAGGTTATAGTGTTGCTTGCCCAGTTCATCCAGCGCCTGGTTCAGCCCGGCGGCGCCTTTGCACTGATACCCCTCCAGACGCAGAAATTCCACCAAAGAATCGCGTATGATCGGATCATCATCCACAATGAGAATGCGCGGTTGAGTCATGGTTAATCCTTATCTTCCGTTCAGGCTTGTCCTCGGCTGGTTCGTTCCAGGGGGATAGTGATATGGAAAATAGCGCCACCCTGAGTGCGGTTGTCCGCCGTTATTTGTCCGCCGTAACGTTCCACGATGTCTTTACAAATCGCCAGTCCCAGGCCGGTTCCCTTGCCGGTCGGCTTGGTGGTGAAAAAGGCGTCGAAAAGTTTTTCCCGCACTTCCGGATTAAGGCCTGTGCCTGTGTCGGCGAATTCCATGATAACATGATGGTCATCGCAACGAGTGGCGATGTCCAGCCGGCCGCCGCCGGGCATGGCGTCACAGGCGTTTTTAATTAAATTACAAAACACCTGGAACAGATTGCCGCTGCGAATATTGGGCATGTCCTTGCTGTAGTCCCGCTGCACTTCCACGCCCGCATTGTCCGCCTGGGTTTGCATTGCTTTTACGGCGTCCTCGACGATTTTGTTGATGTCAGCCTCTTCAAAGGCCGAATAGGTACTGCGGGAAAATTCCAACAGTTCGCTGATAATCTGCACCATTCGCATCAAACCTTTACGCGATTCCTGCAGGTATTTGCTCACATTCTCAGTGTTTTCCTGCTCCACCAACCGCAGAGACAGGTTGATATAACGTAAAATTCCATCCAGCGGATTGTTTAATTCATGCGCTACCCGCGCTGCGAGTTTGCCGACCGCCGCCAGTCGTTCCGCCGTGGCCAAATCGTTCTCCATCGCCACCTTGGCCGTAACGTCCTCCAAAAGCAGCAACCCGCCGCTAAGGTCTCCTTTGAGTTCATCCCGCAAAGGCGTACAAATGATATGCAATACAAGACTTCGACCGTTGCAGTTGGCTGAGACATTTTCAAACACGCTGGGTTGGTTTTTGGCCAGTGCGGTCTCCAAACGCTCCCTCCAACACCCCGCCCCATTGGGTACAGATATTGATCCTAGAGCTTCTTCCAGGTTGTTTCCTGAGAGCAACATCCGTTCCGCAGAAGGATTGGAGTCGCGAATGTTTAAATCAACATCAAAGGCCACCACCCCCAGCGGCAAATGCTCGATGAGATATTGTGCCATTCTACCGAAACGTAGTTTATCGGTTTTACCGGAAGTGATTTGATTTTTGGGAGGTTTAGGCAATGGCGCCATAAAATAGCAACTTCAATAATTACAACAAGTTAAGTGAATTATGATTACAGGATGTAACAAATCCTCGCCGGAAACGTTCATAATATTTAACATTTACAATTAATCTCTCAATATGTCAAGCAATCGGGTTGATAAATTTCAACTCTATCTGAGAGAAATACCCACATGCAGATGAATCATGACGCCTATATATTTATATGTTATTATATAACAGATAGTTATATACGTTTTGGCCATGTTGTTATAAATCAACTTTCATGCAATTTAAAGCATGAAGTATCCTTTTGCATCACCTTTATAGCGCGATTATGATGAGCAAAATGAAGGCTATTTTATTAAGCATCGGCGATGAATTAATCCTGGGCCAAACTGTGGATACCAATGCCGCCTGGCTGAGCCAGCGTTGTGCGGCATTGGGAGTGAAGGTTATTGAGCATGCCACTATCGGTGATGATCTGAATCTAATTGCCGCGACGTTACGTCGGGTAGGCGGGAATTGTGATGTGATTTTGGCTTCTGGCGGACTGGGACCGACCGACGACGATCTGACGCGACACGCTTTGGCCGAGGTTTTGGGTGTGGAATTGGAATTTAACAAGTCGGCCATGAGCAGGATTCAGGCCTTTTATGATTTGTTAAAACGACCGATGCCTGAGGCTAATCATATCCAGGCGATGATACCCGTTGGCTGCGAAGTGATGGAAAATACCTGCGGCACCGCACCGGGTATCTCCGCTCGAATTGGCCGGGCGCAGGCGTTTTTCATGCCCGGCGTCCCCAGGGAAATGTTTGTGATGTTTACCAAGTGTATTGAACAACGGTTACAAAATGCCGGCGGTAATGTGTTAGTCACTCGTGTTTTACATACCTGTGGGGCAGGGGAATCGAATATTGCTGAAATGCTGGGCGATATGATGGTTCGCGGCCGTAATCCTTTGGTTAACTCCACCGCCCAGCAGGGACTGGTGAGTTTGCGTATCAACGCTCAGGCTCCCACCGAATTAGCTGCGCGCGAAATGATCGCACCGGTGGAGACTGCTCTGCGTAATCGCCTGGGAAAACTAGTGTTTGGTGCTGACGAGGAAACCCTTTCCAGTGTCGTGGTCGAACGACTCATGGAAATGAAAGCCTCGTTAGCAACGGCAGAGTCCTGCACCGGTGGTTGGATTGCCAGAGAATTGACAGATATCGCCGGAGTGAGCGCTGTATATCTCGGCGGCTGGGTGGTTTATAATAATCAGGCCAAAGTGCGCGACCTCAATGTCGATGCGACTGTACTTAATCAGGAAGGGGCTGTTAGTGAACCCGTGGCGCGGCAATTGGCCGAGAACGCTTGCAAACGCGCCGGCGCCGATTATGCTATAGGCGTCACCGGCATCGCCGGACCAACGGGAGGCACCACGCAAAAACCTGTTGGAACAGTATATATTGCTATAGCCGGTGGTGGAAGTACGCAGGTTGAACGATTTATTTTCCCCGGCGACCGCGACGGCGTTCGGCGACGGACCGTTAATTATGCGTTGAATTTATTGCGGTTGCGACTAATAGAATAACTACTTACAGTTTGTAGGCGAACCATTACCTCATTTAACACGGTCGGAGATTGTAATTGAATACCATATTATCGGAGGTAGAAGATCATGGTTGAACAATCTTTGGTCGTAGAGGCAATAAAGTACGCCATTCAACAAGAGGAAAATGATATAGCGTTCTATCAACAATGGGCCGAGAAGAGCAATACAATCAAGGTTCGTAAATTATTCGAAACTTTGGCGGGGATTGAGGCGACTCATGCTCAGACATTAAAGGAAGTATTGGCCAAGGAGCGCAATCAGCCATCCTCCACCTGGAAAACTATCACTCAGCTAGCAAAATACGTCATCGACGAAGAAAAACGGCTGATTGCCAACGATGACAATTCTTCACTGGCGCAAGTATTTCGCGTGGCAATTGCCAAAGAAGAGATGGCGTTTAAGCTATATACCGACATGTCCAAAGGATCACCCGATTCGCAAGTTGCGGATATATTTCTCGGTTTGGCGCAGGATGAGGCGGTGCACAAATTACGATTAGAAGAAGAATATAAGAATCATTTAGCCAGACAATTATCATAATATCTTCTTTTTATACTGTACTATTAGCACGCGCATGAATATAATATGTATTGGGTATTTTTAGAATAAAAACATTTAAAAAGGAGACAAAATCATGAAAACGCACGTATGTAGCATTTTAACCGTAGCGGCTTTATTGTTGCTGGCAGCATCTTTCGGTTGCAAAAAGGAGCCTCAACCCACATCGACGGATAAACAACCAACAAACACCCAGGGCATAGGCGACATGGTGGATAAGGCCAAAGAAGGCGCTGAACAAATGGCCGAGAATGTTAAAGAGAAAACCGAGGAAATGAAGGAAAAAGCCGAAGAGGCCAAGGACGCCGCCGCCGCTCAAATTGAAGAACTGAGAAAAAAAGCCTTGGAGCAAAAGGAAAGTTTCCTTGCCGCCGGGAAAAAGATTGCACAATATCAGGAAGATATAAAAAATTTGAGCATAACTGAAAAAGCAGGCGCCAAAGGAACGGAGTTGATGGAAAAGATGACAGCACTACTGAGCGAACAAACCACCATCAAAAACGCTTTCGACGCTTTGGTCAAACAAATAAAAGACGCCGGTGGTGATGTAAGCGATCTGGCCCTGAAATAAAATCCTCGGGTCAAACATGAATTATCCGAAAAACGGGTCGTAAACAATCGGTTTACGGCCCGTTTTTAATGGTTATAATGCAGGCGTCGTATTGGATGTTTATTCTATCAGACAAGGTGGTTATTATGAGTGTTTTACGGACTTGGTCAGGTTTGGGATTGGTTATTCTTTTTACGGTTTTGGGGTGTTCGCGTTCGCCGGAGGAAAAGACGGAGGGGCCGTTGACGCTGGCGGTTATCCCCAAGGGGACGACGCATGAATTCTGGAAAGCGGTGCACGCGGGGGCGAAGCAGGCGGCAACAGAACTGGGAGTGGAAATCATCTGGAAAGGCCCTTTAAAAGAGGATGATCGTGAATCTCAAATCAAGGTGGTGGAGGATTTCATTACGCGCGGGGTGAATGGCATCGTTTTGGCCCCTCTGGATGATACGGCCTTACGAACACCGGTAAACGACGCCATAAACAACGGTATCGATGTGGTTATTTTTGATTCAGGACTTAAAAGCGAAAATTATACCTCTTTCGTGGCGACGGATAACTATGCGGCCGGGCGCAAGGCGGGCGAGCACATGGCGAATTTACTCGGCGATAAAGGCAAGGTGATGATACTACGTTATATGGAGGGTTCCGCCAGCACAATGAGCCGTGAACAGGGTTTTCTGGATGCCATGGGCAAATATGAAGGAATCAATATCGTTAGCGCCAATCAATATGGCGGAGCAACGACGGAGTCGGCGTATTCGGCGAGTGAGAATCTGCTGGCGGCGCAGCGCGATAGTGAGGGCAAGCCGGCGGTGGATGGCATTTTCTGCCCGAATGAGTCCACGACGTTCGGGATGCTGCGGGCGCTGCAGGATGGAGGATTGGCGGGCAAGGTGCGGTTTGTGGGGTTTGATAGTTCGGAGAAATTGATTGAGGCGATGGAGAAGGGAGAGATTGATGCGCTGGTGTTGCAGGATCCGTTTCAGATGGGCTACTTGGCGGTGAAGACGCTGACAGCTCATTTGCGAAGGGAGGCCGTGGAGAAAGTTATCGACACAGGCTCAAATGTGATTACGGCCGAAAATATGAATGAGCCGGAGATGCAGAAGTTACTGCGGCCGGTGGTGGAATAATAGAATTCAGAACTCAGAATTCAGAAGTCAGAATAAAGACACAAAACCTTTATCCGCAGATTTCGCAGGTGGGCGCAGATTTAAAGCCATAAAACATTTTAGACATGATTTGCGGGATTGGCAAGGTTGGATGTTTTGCTTTGCTTGGCATAGAAAAAAAGCCGGCGGGATGCCGGCGGTACTGGTGGAAAATAGGTGGCTTTTTTTGATTTATGGGTTAGTATGTTGTTGCGGTTGCACAGGGTGTTCGATCCTCGGATTTTTCATCCGAGGCTGGAGTGGCGTGTGAATGTTGGCGAGACATGGAGAATATGGCGCGTTAGGACGCACATCGCGGTGGGTCACAGACCCACCCTACATAGGAGTTTGTGATGAGTACTGAGTTGACACGACGGCATTTTATTAAATCCGTAAGCATGCTGGCGGCGGGGACGGTGTTGACGTCGCCTTTGAAGTCCGTGATGGCGGCGGAGGGGCGGAAGTTGAAGGTGGCGCTGGTGGGGACAGGGGTGCGCGGGATTAGTTTTTGGGGCAGGCGGCTGGCGCAGCAGTATCCGGATATTTTGGAATTTGTCGGGCTGAGCGATCATAACCCGGGGCGGCTGGCGTTTGGCAAGGAGTATATCGGGGTGGACTGCCCGACGTTTGTTGATTTTGATGAGATGCTGGAGGAAGCGCGGCCGGATTTGGTGATGGTGACGACGATGGACTCGACGCATGATCAATTCATAATCAAGACGCTCGATAAGCATATCGACGTGCTGACGGAAAAGCCGATGACCACGGATGA
>JAFGBA010000250.1 GCA_016933395.1 Sedimentisphaerales bacterium
GCCGCTTTCTACGAGACGTTGCCGCCGGAAAACCCATTGGCTCATGCCTTGCATCAAGTTGCTTCATCGCTGGTATTTTTAAATCAGGCTCACGCCGTCGATTTTTCCACCTGCTTATATGTACAAGTATTGAGTCAGCTTAAACCTGCCGGGGTTGATACAGCTCAATTTATTGCTATCATGGAACAGTTCTAAACATTCGCCTGCCCGAATATATTTTTATTGGCATATAAGGTTTGTTCACCAACCCGTTTTTTCGCGAATGAAATCTTCGGCGGCTTTGAGGGCGTCGGAGAGTTTTTCGGGGTTTTTACCTCCGGCCTGGGCGAGTTGCGGCCGACCGCCGCCGCCGCCACCGACGATGGGGGCGATGTGGCCGACAATGTCACCTGCTTCTAGCCCACGTTTGATCAAATCATCCGTTACTGAAGATAACAGCATCACTTTGCCTTCTTCGGTGGTATTGGCCAACAGGATGACGCTGGAAGGAGCTTTTTTGCGGAGGCGGTCAATTTCACCGCGCAGGTTATCGAGGGGGGCTTCGGGCACTTCGCCGATAATCACTTTGGTGTCGCCAAGAGTGGGGGCGTTGGCGAGCAGGTCATCGCAGACGCTTTTCAAGTCCGCGGCAGCGCCTTTTTTGAGTTGTTTTTTCAGCTTTTTGTTTTCTTCCAGCAGGGCGTTCACCCGGTCCACAACCTGCTGAGGGGTGGTCTTCAAGATTTGCGTCAGTTGCTCGATTTGCTTACTGTGCAGGCTGAGCATCTGGTTGAGCGCCCGGCCCGTCACGGCCGTAATGCGGCGCACGCCCGTAGCGACGCTTTCTTCCCGCACAATTTTGAAACCGCCGATGTCTCGCGTATTGGTAACATGTGTGCCGCCGCAGAATTCCTTGCTGAACGCGACGTCAAGAATATCCGGATGTTCAGCGCCGATGGCCAGAACGCGCACCTCGTCGCCGTATTTTTCACTGAAGAGGGCCATCGCGCCCAGTTGCCGGGCCTGATTTTGGGGTAAAACAGCCGCGGTTACCGGGCAGGCTTCCTGGATTTTTTCATTCACCAGCGTTTCCACCCGTCGCAGTTCCTCGCCGGTCAGCGCCTTGGGATGCGTGAAGTCAAACCGCAGATAATCCGGACATACCAGCGAGCCTTCCTGGTGGGCATGTTTGCCAAGAACATTTTGCAACGCCCATTGCAGCAGGTGCGTGGCGGTATGATGACGGGCGGTGTCTTCACGGTCGGACGAGATGGTGATAACCACCTTGGCCCCGACGGTGAGGTCGTCGCTGTCGGTTGCGCCCCAGTGCGCCACGGCTGAACCGATGCGCTGGGTTTGCTCGAAAAGGAAATTTTTCGAGTCCCAGGTGATTTCGCCGCGATCGCCCACCTGACCGCCCGCTTCGGCATAGGCGCAGGTGCGGTCCAGCACCAGCCCCACCCGTGCATGAGGGGGGACCTTTCCAGACGTGATATACCCGTCGCCATTGATATAACCGACCACCGTGGCGTCCAGACGGTGTGTGTGGTATTTGTCGGCATCGGGCGTAGCGGGGAGTAGTTCGGCCAGGGCGTCGGCCTGATAGACAGCGCCTTTTTGCGACGCTTGGGCGAGTGCCTTTTGCTGTTCCATCAGGGTGTTGAATCCTTCAACGTCCACGCTTAAATCTCGTTCAGCGGCCATAAGCTGCGTCAGGTCCAATGGGAATCCGTACGTGTCATACAATTTGAACGCTTTATTGCCGGACAATCTCTTTGATTTTAATTTTTGCAGTTCGGCGACATCCTGTTCAAAAATATCCATCCCTCGTTGCAGGGTTTTGCCGAAGGAGGCTTCCTCCGCCTCGATAACATTGGCGGCGTGTTGAGCGCGGTCTTTTAGTTCTGGGTAGGCCTCACCCATAATTTCGACGACGGTGGGAACCAGTTTGTGTATAAAAGGCTCATTAAGGTCGAGTTTCAGGCCATAGCGCGTCGCCCGGCGGAGAATTCGCCGTAGGACATATCCGCGACCGTTATTGCCGGGCGTGACACCGTCGGTGAGGGCGAAAGTCAGCGTACGCACATGATCGGCAATAACGCGAAAAGCATTATCGTTATCATTGCCGAGTTTGGCGGTATAGTGTTTGCCGCTGATTTGGGTCAAATGGCTCATAATGGGTGAAAACAGATCGGTGTCGTAGTTACTGGCTTTGTTTTGCAATACCGCCACAACACGTTCCAGGCCCGCGCCGGTATCAACATGTTTGGCCGGCAGTTCGCTAAGTTTTCCGGAATCATCGCGATTAAATTGAATGAAGACCAGATTCCATAATTCGATAAACCGGCCGCAGTCCCCATTGACCTGGCAGATATGTTTAGGATCGTGTTGCTTGTCGCAAAAAGCTTTACCCAGATCAATGTGAATCTCGCTGTTCACTCCGCATGGTCCAGTATCGCCCATTTCCCAGAAATTATCTTTACGGCCGAATCGTAACACCCGTTCCTTCGGAATACGGGTTAATTTCACCCATAGTGATTCAGCTTCGATATCGGGGGTGAGTCCGTCGGCTGAATCGCCACCGAAGACGGTCACCCACAAGCGATGTTCATCAATCTTCCAAACCTTGGTTAAAAGTTCCCACGCCCAGGTGATGGCCTCCGCCTTGAAATAATCGCCAAACGACCAATTGCCCAGCATCTCAAAAAAGGTATGATGATATGTATCCTTGCCGACTTCTTCGAGATCGTTATGTTTGCCGCTGACGCGGATGCACTTCTGGCTGTTGACCACACGAGGGGCCTGGGGCGTGCGACTGCCCAGGAAAATATCCTTAAACTGATTCATCCCGGCATTGGTAAACAGCAGCGTTGGGTCTTCCTGGAGCACGATCGGAGAGCTGGGAATAAATACATGATCCTTGCTTTTGAAAAAGTCGATGAATCCCTGGCGGATTGCTTTGGCCGTTAACACGTTGTTCCTTTCAAAACATACTTCATTAAGGTAAATTCGGCGTCGGTATCCATTCCATTTTTCCCAACGCCTCTTCAAATCCGGCTTTTATGACAAAATCGTCGAGATTGTCAATAGGTTCGCCGCCAATGGCGGTAATGATCACTCCCGGCGTAAGACCGGCGGCTTCGGCCGGTGAACCAGACAGCACTTCATATACCAATACGCCGCGTTGTTGTGGCGATAAACCCAGCATGGTTCGCCGCCAGGGCGTCAGCGGCTTGACGGTCATGCCCCAGCAGGTGACATCATCCTGGCCGCTTTCTTCGATAATACCGCGAACCAAACCGTTTCGTCGTCGTGCCAGCCGCACCTTTAAAGTTCGTTCTGTTACCTTCTCGCCTTCGCGTCGCAACACCAGGATCGCGGCTTCGCTGCCGGGTGAAAGATCGTTAACCGTACCGATAACGTCGTCAGGATTGTAGATCCGCTGGTTGTTAATGCCGCGTATCACGTCGCCGACGCGCAGGCCACCTTCCATAGCGGGTGTGCCGGGCAGCACTCTGATGACCGCCGCGCCGGAAAGTTCCTTCAGATCAAGCCGTTGCTGGGTTTTTCTGTCAACGGCCACAACCTGGACGCCGAGAAAAGCATGAGTGATTTCACCTTCGGTAATTAATGCTTGTATCTGCTTTTGTGTGCGTTCATCCAGGGCAATGGCAAAGCCAAACTGAAGGCCGGTTGTGCCGATTTGTCCCATGGCGGTGTTTATACCGATTGCCTCGCCTCGTAAATTCACCAAGGGTCCGCCGCTGTTTCCCGGCTGGATCATGGCGTCAGTTTGAATTAAATTATCGTAAAATCGGTCGTTATACGGGTCCACATCACTTGCCAACTTTTTGTTCAGACCGTTGATGTATCCGAACGTGGCGATGGCGGTTCCATCCGCTCCGGTATTAAAGGGATTACCTAGAGCAATAATGACATCACCCACCGACCAGCTTTGGGGCGCAGCAAAAGGCAGGGCGATGAGGCCGTCGCACTCAATTTTCAATATCGCCAGATCACTGCGGACATCTCCGGCGACCAGCATAGCTTCATATTTTCGCCGGTCCGCCAGGGTCACCGTGATGCGCTCGGCTTTATGCACGACATGTTCATTGGTAAGGAGATATCCGGCCGGATCAATAATGAAGCCGCTGCCTGCGCCCATGGTTGTCAAGCTCGGAATACCTGTCTCCTGTTCGGAGGTAATGGCGACCACGCTACGCCCTGCCTGTTCGGCAATGGCGCCGAACTGTTGCTGCCAGTGAGCCTGATCGCCGCGGTGGCGGGTCAGGTAGGAAGAGACGCTCAGCACGGCCGTCACCAGGGCGACTAACGCCAGGATGACGATAAGAACATTCAAGTTGCGTTTATTGGGCTGATCCATCTACAACCAAAACGATTTTCAGTGTAAATACCTGATTATTTATTGGCCGTTGTTTTTTCAGTTATGGCCGGTTTGACGGCGATGCCGTGTTTTTCCAGAATTTTACTCCGCAATTCCGCGCACAGTTCAGGTTGTTCTTTGAGCAGTTGCCGCGCCTTTTCCCTCCCTTGCCCCAGGGTCATTTTGCCGTAGGTTAGATACGCGCCGCTCTTTTTGACGATGTCTTCCTGCACCGCTAGGTCCAGCAGGTCGCCTTCGGTGCTGATTCCGCCATCGAACATAATATCAAATTCCGCTTCCCGGAATGGCGGGGCAATTTTGTTTTTAACCACGCGTCCCCGCACCCGGTTGCCGATGGCCGTTGTGCCGTCCTTGATGGTGCTTACGCGGCGAATGTCGATGCGCACACTGCTGTAAAATTTTAGCGCTCGTCCGCCCGGCGTGGTTTCCGGATTGCCGAACATAACGCCGATTTTTTCGCGAATCTGGTTGATGAAAATGAGTACCGTTCGGGTGCGATTGATGATGCTGGTGAGCTTGCGCATCGCCTGGCTCATCAGCCGCGCCTGCAGGCCAACGTGCGAATCACCCATTTCTCCGGCTAGTTCCGCCTGAGGAATAAGAGCCGCCACCGAGTCCACCACGATGATATCCACCGCGTTGCTGCGCACGAGCATTTCGACGATATTCAGCGCTTGTTCGCCGCTGTCGGGCTGGCTGACCAGCAAAGCGTCCAGGTTTACGCCGATTTTTTTGGCCCAGGCCGGATCCAGAGCATGTTCGGCGTCGATGAACGCCGCCACACCGCCCTGCTTTTGGGCTTCGGCGATGGTATGCAGCGCCAACGTGGTTTTACCGCTGGATTCCGGACCGAACATTTCAATAATCCGACCGCGGGGAATGCCGCGCCCTCCGAGGGCCAAATCCAGCGACAACGCCCCAGTGCTGATGCCCGCCACCTTGGATACGCCGTCTTCCTCCAGGTGCATAATGGCGCCTTTGCCGAATTGTTTTTCTATCTGTGACAATGCCCGGTCCAATGCCGCCGGGGCTTTGGGTTCTTCGATGGTTTTTTGAACAGTAGTTTTTTTCTTCGTCGCCACCCTTGCCATACTCGGCTCCTTTCATTAAAGTCCCAATTTGTTTATAAATATCATCTTAATCGTGCATGATGCATGGCGGTATAGGCAGGTCCGCCACGTTCCAGCACGCTCTGAAATACCGTAATGTTTGAAACACCCTGTGCACCGATATCCAACGGGCCGGTGGTTTCGACGGCTTCACGCGCCTTATGCCCGACCACCAGGTTTTTTACCCGGGCCAGGGTAATATGAGAAGAAAATTTACGCGCCTCCAGCGGAAAGCCCAGTTTATGGCAGGCGTGATCGATGGCTTCGGCTAAAGCCTGCAGGTCTTCGCCGCCTTCGGTGACGCCCGTCCACAGCACCCGCGCGGAACCGCCCGGCGGGAAACTGCCCACCCCGGCGATATGAAAATCGAACGGTTCGAACTGACTGGCCGTCTGCGTTACGGCCAAACAAACGTCGTTAATCAGTCGGTCTTCCACTTCGCCCAGAAATTTCAACGTCAAATGAATATTATCCGGATGCACCCATTTGATGGAAGGGTCGTTAAGGTGATGCTGACTGCGTAATTGCCGCTGCAATGCACCCAGCTTCATCTTTATACCGTCATCTAGTTCCAGAGCAATGAATACGCGCATATATAATATAAAAGCCTTTATCTGTGTCTTTTAGAAAGAATTAATCTTTCGTAACATTTCGAGACGTTGGTCGATATCTTTTCGGCCGGCCGTCTTCCAGCGATCCAAAGAAAAATCTTCTATCACGAGCGACGCCGTCGCCGTACCCGCCGCCACGGCCTGCTTCAACGCGGCAAAATCATCAGGTTCGGCCTTTGCCGCCGCCAGTTGCCCCATCATGCCGCCGGCGAACGAGTCGCCTGCTCCGGTGGGATCTTTGACGGCCTCGGTAGGATAAGCCGGCAGCACAAATAAATCGTTTTTACTATTTACCACAAGGGTGCCGTGTTCTCCTTTTTTAATCACCACAAACGATAGCCCCATGGCGATGATTTCTTTCGCGGCCGTGACCAGATTGTCCCGGCCGGTGAACAGTTTGGCCTCCCCGTCGTTTAACACCAGTCCGTGCACACGATCGATGAGTTTGATAAATTCGGCCCGTTCATTTTCAATCCAGAGATTCATCGTGTCCGCCACCACCAGTTGCGGGCTATCGAGTTTTTCCAGCAGTTGCAATTGCAGACCCGGATGTGTATTGGCCAGAAAAACATAGCGGGAGTCCTTGAACGCGGGAGGAATCTCCGGCGGCGCTTCGGCGAGGATATTCAGTTCAACGTTGTCGGTGGTGCGGTCGTTCATGTCAACCGTATATGTTCCCGCCCAGCGAAATGTCAGGCTTCCCTTGCGAATTTCCAGTCCGGCCAAATCGACATTTCGCCCAGTGAAAAATTTCTTCAGGTCAAACGGACAATCCTCGCCCACCGCCCCCACGAACCGCACCGGCGCGAAAAAACTTGCCGCCAGCGAAAAATAAATCGCCGAACCCCCCAGGCAATCCTTCCGCTCGCCAAACGGCGTTCTTACCGTATCTATTCCAATGGATCCCGTGACTAATAATGGCATGAATAATCCTTGTATATTCTGATTAAAGAGTCTGCATATATTCCAATGTTTTTGTTATTCGTTTTAGCGTGTGATCCTTGCCTAGCAGAATTAAACTGTCGCCGATGGGCGGACTGATGGTGGTTCCGGTAATGGCCACGCGAATGGGCTGGGCCACCTTTCCCATGCCGACGCCTTTGTCCCGGCACATTTTTTCCACCGCCTGATGAATCGCCGCCTCCGTCCATTCCACTAGATTCTCTAATGTTGTTTTAATCTCCGTAAGAATCGCGGAAACACCGTCTTTTTGCAGCACCTTTTTCACCGCCTGGGGATCGTATGTCACTTCATCCACGAAGGCGAACAGGCACTTTTCCTCAATTTGCTTCAAGGTGCGCGCGCCTTCACATATTTTTAGCATGTAAGCGAGGGTTTTATCATCGGCCTGGGTCAGCGGTGAGGCAACTTCCTGTAAATACGCCTTGAAATGCCGGCGCAGGGTATCGGGATCAACCATTTTTAAATGCTCGGTGTTGAAAACCGGCAACTTCTGTCGATCAAAGAGGCTGTTGGTCTTGGTCAGCCGATTCAGGTCGAATGCCTCAATCAGCTCTTCCCGCGTCATGATCTCACGGTTGTCGCCCGGATTCCATCCCAGTAACGCCACAAAGTTCATCATTGCCTCGGGTAAATAGCCGCTGCGGAAAAAATCCACGACATTGATTTCCGGCAGGGGTATTCCCAGCAGCGCCGCCATTGCCGTTACGGCCGGACTGTCCGGTGTGCTATCGCCGGCCAGAAATGATTTCATCTCATCCGGACTGATGTTACCAGCTTGTGCTACATCGGTAATGTTAATGGCGGGATTCTTTTTGATTGCTTCACGCAGCGTTTTGGCCCGTTCACGCTTGGAAAGCTTGCCGCCCCCTTCACTGACCGTCACCGACATGTGTGCGTAAGTCGGTCGACGAAATCCCAATGCGTCCTGCAACACCTGATGTCCCGGTGTATTCATCAGGTGTTCTTGTCCGCGGATAATATGTGTTACTTCCATTAACTCATCATCAACCACGCAGGCGAAATGATACGTAGGGAACCCGTCGCTTTTAACGATGATAAAGTCGCTGATTTCCGCCGGATCAAACGTCACTTCGCCGCGCACCACGTCATGAACAATAATAGGTTTATCCTGTGGCACCGCCATGCGAATTGTCACCGGCCGGCCTTCAGCGCGGGCTTTTTGAACATCTTTTTCATCCGGTAAGTTTTTGGGCGCACGGTAGGCAAAGGTTTGTTTTTTGGCCGCAGCTTCGTTCCGGTTGGCTTGAAGCTCTTCGGAGGTATCAAAACAGTAATACGCTCGGTCGCTTTCCAGCAGCTTCTGAGCGTATTGACGATAGATATCCAGCCGTTGTGATTGCAAATAAGGACCGTTCGGCCCACCTACATCCGGCCCTTCATCCCATTCCAAACCAAGCCACCGCAGGTCTGATATCACCTGTTGGGTTGCCGTGGGAGTATTGCGTTTCAGGTCGGTGTCTTCGATCCGCAGGATCATCCGCCCGCCATGCCGCCGCGCCAGCAGCCAGTCAAACAAGGCCGTACGGGCGCTGCCAACGTGAAGATATCCCGTGGGAGAAGGCGCAAATCGCGTCACCAGCATTAGTTACAACTCCATTAAAAACAATCACTTAAACCAAACAGCTTACTTGCTTGGCCTTGGTATGTCAATCACAATCGTTTGCCGCAACGTCTGTAAAACCGGTATTATTGATACAAATCTCAGATTGTTTTGTAGTAAACCAAACGCTTGGGGGTGAAGTATTTATATTTGTTGTCCTATAATGTGATTTGGCAGACTTAAATTAAGCCTGTTGTAGGGATTATAGCGGTAACAAAACACTTATAGACGGTGAATTCCTCTTCCTTTGCAGGTCGGCCGTAAAGCCCAATATTGATAAAGGCGATATTACTTAAGCAATGGGGCTGGTTGGGATAACGGAATGGCCTTTAAGAGATTGGCGACGATGGACAACGTGGATTCGCGAAATGACAAACAGGCAGAGATAAAAAACGTGCCGCCGGGCGATATGATTTTATCGGACAAGGAAAACTGTGTTCTGCGTTCGTCCTCACTGGGTGCGGATATTGCGGTGACGTTTTATCATCAGGAAAGCCGTACGGCTTCGATGTTACATATCGAAAAACCCACCGCTGAAATGGATTCTCGCCAAAAAACGCCTTATGCCTTTGCGGATTCGGGTGTGGAGCAAACCTTGGAGCAGTTGACTCGAAGGGGCATCGACCAGAAAAAATTGAAAGTGTCTTTGGCCGGCGGGGCGTATTTGCCCAAGTCTGATAATCAGGTGACCGATGAAAGTGACAAATATCTGGGACGATGGAATTACTCCGCCGTACGCAGAGCCTTGTGGCGCAGAGGTGTTTTAATCGATCGGCAGGATGTGGGCGGAAATCGGCAGCGAAGCCTTACTTTAAATGTAGCCGATGGTGGTG
Source organism: Sedimentisphaerales bacterium (assembly GCA_016933395.1). Classification (GTDB taxonomy): domain Bacteria; phylum Planctomycetota; class Phycisphaerae; order Sedimentisphaerales; family SM23-30; genus JAFGBA01. Next base: position 9,522 of record JAFGBA010000250.1, read on the forward strand.
TGATCATCACCAATGATTAATAATGCTGATGCGGAGACGCCTCCCTTGAAAATAGTCGTTAATATTTCGGATGCACAGGTGAGCAATCATGTTGATGATGAAATTATCACGTATTCTCTGGGCTCCTGCATCGGCGTCGCGGCTTACGATCCCGCAAACAAGGTGGGAGGCATTCTGCACTATCAATTGCCCAGCAGCAAGGAAAACGCCCATGCGCCCCAACGCAATCCCTGTATGTTCGCGGATACGGGCATGAGCCGGCTTTTGGAGGAAATGGAGCGTTTGGGCGCTCAAAGGAAAAAATTGCGAATCAAAATCGCCGGCGGCGCGCAAATGCTTAACGACGCCAATATGTTCAGCATTGGCAAACGTAATTACGCGGCGATTCGCCAGATTCTCTGGAAAAACGGCATGTTTATCGAAAAGGAAGACGTGGGCGGCAATGCGGCGCGAACCATGTCGCTTATGATGACCGATGGCGCGGTGATGATTCGTTCACAAGGCAGTCATCATGAATTATGATGAAATCTGGAGGTTATGATCATGACGCAGGTATCCACGGATGTAATGATTGAGGCTTTAAACCAGGCCCTGGAAACCATGATGTTTATGATGGCGTTGCCCGCCGCCGAGGAATTGCCCGTTCCCGCCGAAAGCGTGCTCGTGACGATGGGGCTTTCCGGAGCCGTCAACGGCAAGGTGCGGTTATTGGCGGGCAAGGACTTGCTTGGTGCTATGGCCGCCAACGCCTTGGGCGTGGATCCTGATGATTCCGAAGCCGGCGCCAAACGTATAGATGGTTTCGGAGAACTGCTCAACATGACCTGCGGATTATTACTGCCGCAGTTGGCGGACATGACCACGCACGTTTGCGATCTCACCATTCCCGAAGCACAGGAATTTACTTCGCCGGAGCAATGGCATGATGCCGTCGCGCAGTTTGATATGACGATATGGGATGTGGAAGGCCGTCCTTTGGCCGTTGGTTGCGCCGTCAAGAAATAAAAAACCGCCGTTTTCTCTACCGTTCGCAAATAAGGTATTCTTGCGAACGCCCGGAAAATCGGCGGCCTAAAAAAATCCAAACGGGGGCTATTTCTTAAAACATCTGTTCAGATGTTGCTCACCGGGCGGCTGCGTCACCATACTTACCGCAATCAATACTATGATGGAAATCGGCAGCGCCACAATTATCGGATCCACCACCGGCCAATTGGGTTTGTTCAGCAATAATGACCATTTGCCGGTCAAGGCGTGACAAATGCCCAGTGCCCGTGCTTCGGCGTCCTTTACGAACACCAACCAAAATGCCGTTACTAAAAAGCCGACAATCATGCTCCATTTAGCCGCGGCGCGCGTCACCCATTTGCAGAACAATCCTCCTAAAAACGCCGGCAGAAACGCCGATGCGCACAAGCCAAAAAATATCGCCGTTGCTCGTGCGATGATGTAATTTTCTCCGGGATTCAGATAACTGATAATAACCGCAATAACGATTCCGATGATTACTCCGATGCGCGTAATGCCGATGGTCTGACCGGTGTTCCCGGTAATTTGTTCATATACATCGCGACTGATGCTGGTGCCCAGAGCGTGGAACTGGCTTGATAATGTGCTCATCGCCGCCGCCAAAAGCGTCAGCAGGAACAACAGGCCAAACCATTTGGGCATGGCTTCGGCGATAAACAGCGGGATAATTCGTCCTGTCGAACAGGAATAAACCATGCGGTTTGTTTCATCTGCCTGTTTGACGGGTTTTTCCGCAATGGCCCGTAGATATGCCGTTGCACGCGGTTTAACCGTAATTTCGCTACCAACTAAACCGGTCGGATCAGCACCAACTTCAAGTCCATCAATTTCCGCCGCAGGTGTAATTTTTGCTGCTCCACCGTAACCTTTATAAATCAAATGGGTATCCGTCTTTTGATCGTTGTTCGTATCTATATGTAAAAGAACACACGGCAAGGCCTTATCATCGGGACCGATAGCGGGATTGATTAACGAGCCATCCGGTTTTTGATTGATACCGGGTTCCTGTTTGGCGATGACCCAGGCCCAATCCGGTGGTTTTTCTCCGATTCCGCTAACCGCGGTTAAAGTGCCCTTGATTTCCTCTTTTTCCAGGAAAAATACGTTCGAGAGCGAACCGACCGTAAAGGCGACGCCCGTCATGATTAAGATAAATATACCACCCACCAATGCCGCCCGATTTAATTCACGCTTGGCGCGCACCGTCATGAAACGCACCACCAATTGCGGCTGGGCCAGTACACCGATCCCGACGCCCATAGTAATAGTGCTGACGATAATCCACCATAGATTAAAGGGCGAATCTTTCCCGCTGGCAGGATCAACGTCGCCCCATCCCCAGCCGAATTTCGGCATGGACGTCCATCCTTTGAATCCGATGCCGCTGAACAGGTTGGCTCCTTTGCCCAAATCAGTCAATTTCGTATGGGCCTCAGTTACGCCGCCCAACATGGCATAGGTGGCGATCAATAGCACCAGCATCCCTACGAACATGATAGAACCTTGTAAAGCGTCGGTGTACATCACGCCTTTGAGACCGCCCATGATAACATACATGGCGATGATGACACTGAACACAAACAGAGCCATATTGTAATCAATCCCAAAGGTTTGCGCAATAAAAACACATCCACCGATCAAGACAGCGGCCGCATAGAGAGGAATAAACAAAAAGATAATTAGCCCTGAAAGTACTTGAATGAATTTACTTTGGTAGCGCCGCCCCAGTAATTCCGGAAAGGTGTGAGCGTCAAGATGGTGCCCCATTCGTCGTGCCGGCCCCGCCAATAAAACAAAAGCGATGAATATTCCCGCGAAGATATTAAGAAATGTCAACCACAGCAGGCTCATGCCAAACATACCCGCCACCCCGCCGAAACCGACAATGGCACTGGTCGAAATGAATGTCGCGCCATAACTTAGAGCCATAACAAAAGGGTGTACCTTTCGCCCGGCCACCAGATAGTCGGTCGGGGTTTTGGTCCGTACCCAGCCCAAATATCCTAAATAGCCCACCAGCAATAGGTAAACGAGAATAACAATCAGTGGACCAAGACCAATACCTTCTGCGAGTAGCGTGCTTGTTAACATAAAAACCTCCTGTATGAGGAAATGTTCAACCCAGTTTATATTTTGCTAATTCCGATAACGGGCTAATTACAATTTTTCTTGAACTTCGTCTTCTTTGAGCGCCCATTCCATATCTTCTGGAGTGACTTCGGCTTCGCCTTTATTCCAGGCAATGAGGCCGTAAATCACACATAACAAACTGCTGCATATGCACAACAAGTATGCTCCTGATACCCATATGTCTTCTATTCCCAACATAAATATGTTCCTTTTTTAATAGAAAACTGCCTTTACCAAGAAATTACTATGAACTGTCCGGCAGAAAAGACGCGCCGGACCGTTTACACCAGACGCCATCAAGACGAGAACGCCTTAAGTGTCCGATAATAGAAAGGTTATCGTCCAATGCAAGCAAATTTCTCAAAAATCAAGTCATTTTATTATTGGTTGTGAAGCATTTCGCAACATGATTGCCTTATAAAAAACAGTTTCTCAGCCGTGATATATTTGTTTGTTGAATTATTTATCAGACCTTTGTTAAGTGGTTGGCCCAAAGCGTTTGGGGAAATGCTTGATGCTTGTGAAAAAAGGCTTTATATGCAATGTTGGGTCAAGAAATAGCCGATGTTGCTGATAATGTTCGTCGTCGCATAGGCGCCGACGGAGTCTATCTGAAACGAACCGGATGGAGTTCAATTATGACTGAAACACTCGAATCCTTTGTTGCGAAATTGCAAAGCGATGGCGTCGAAGCCGGTCGCAAGGCCGCCCAGGATATACGCACACAGGCCGAACAAGAGGCCGAAAAAATCGTGCAGGATGCCCGGCAAAAGGCGAAAAAAATCGTTGAACAAGCCGAAAAAGAGGCACAAACCACCCTCGAAAGGGCTCAAACGGAGCTGAAACTTGCTTGCCGTGACATTGTTCTCAATTTGCGGAATACCATTGGTGGTTGTATTCGCCAAATAATGGTCGGCCCAGTCGAAGAACGTCTCAATGAGCCTGAATTTCTCACCTCTTTGCTCCACGATCTAGTGGTCCAGTACGCCAGAGCCGATTGCGATCACCGGGCCGACATAAAAATCAACTTGAATAATGAAATGCTTTGGCAGTTGGCGGATTGGGTTATCGCCAAACTTCGCAAAACCGCTCAGGAACATAACGCCTCGGTGGATATAAAAGGTAGTCTTAACCGGATGGGTTTTGAATATTCCGTTACGGGCGGGACGGTCGAAGTGACTGGCGAATCAATGGTAACGCTACTCCAGGAATTGGTAGGTCCAAAAATGCGTGAGTTACTCAACGAAACATTATTTGGAAAACAGGCAACAACTTAGAACCATAAACATCCGCCAAACGATGGTTAAAGTGTGTATATGAGTGGTACGAATTATTATATTTTATCAGCTTTACCGAGTCTCGATGCTCTGACGACACCGCCGCCCATTGAATGCGGCGAATTGTTGGATAAGGTTGAGTCCAATCCCTCTGCCTTGGCTGCTCTTCGGGCATTGTTGCTGAGTGATGATTTAATGATACGCCAGGCTATTCTTACAGGTGAACTGGAAACCGCTGAGCCGGTAGTGCTTTCGGCGGCACAAATTCGGGATGAAGAACCACTTCCCATGTATTTACAAATAGTTACGGATGTATCCGCAACGCGTTTGCCGGAGGATATCCTCTGGTCGGCGTATTTTTTTTGGGTTGATAAAGTCGCTTATAAAGAGGGTAATAACTTTTTAAAGGCATGGGTGGGATTTGAGGTGGCGTTGCGGAATCAGTTGGCCCAGTTGCGTGCAAAAACACTTAATTTGGAGGCGGCCGATTTTATCGTTGCTGAAGAATTGGCCGGCGTAAATGTTGATTGCAGCGGATTGCTAGCTGAATGGTCCGCAGCCGCCGATCCGTTAACGGGATTAGACGTGCTTGATCGAGGTCGGTGGAACTGGATTACAGAAAACGAAGCCTGGTTTTCATTCAAAAACGACGAACTGGCGGTTTATGGCGCTAAACTTATGTTAATGCAGCGACATCAAAGACTTACGCAGCGCACAGCCGTTGCCGGATCGCACTAGAACACATAACCCTTTATGGAAAGGAATGTTCCGTGAAAGGCAGAATTGTTATTGTCCATGGCAACCTTATTACGGTTGAGGCCACCGATAAGGTGATTCAGAATTCCATTGCTTATTGTTTGCGTAACGACGGCGCCAAGCTGCTCAGCGAGGTGATTCGTGTTCGCGGGAGGCTGGCGGACTTGCAGGTGTTTGAGGAAACACGCGGTTTGCGGGTGGGTGACACGGTGGAATTCGAGACCGATATGCTCAGTGTAACGCTGGGGCCGGGCCTGCTGGGTCAGATTTATGATGGTTTGCAGAATCCCCTGCCTCGGCTGGCGGATCAGGTGGGCTATTTTCTGGAACCAGGCCATTATGTTAATGGTTTGGACCAGGAAAAGAGATGGGAATTTACTCCTACGGCTACAACCGGCAACAAGGTTGAAGCCGGTGACACCCTGGGAACCGTGCCGGAAGGTATTTTTACCCACCGTATTATGGTTCCATTTGGTTGGAAGGCCGGCTGGACGGTGGAAAAACTCGTTCCGGCCGGGAGTTACACGGTTAAAGATGAAATAGCCGTTCTGGTTAGCGCCCACGGCGACCGTCGCTCGGTGACGATGCAACAAAATTGGCCGGTGAAAGTACCGCTGAATGTCAGTAAACAACGGTTATTACCTACAGAGCCGCTGGTGACTCGTATTCGCATTATCGACACGGCGTTTCCGGTGGTTCGCGGCGGAACGTATTGTATTCCCGGTCCTTTTGGCGCCGGCAAGACGGTTTTGCAGCAGATTACCTCACGTCATGCGGAGGTTGACATCGTTATCGTCGCGGCCTGCGGCGAACGTGCCGGTGAAGTGGTGGAAACCCTGCGGGATTTCCCGGAATTAATCGACCCGCGGACCGGCAAAAGCCTGATGGAACGCACTATTATAATATGTAATACTTCGGCAATGCCCGTGGCCGCCCGCGAGGCGTCGGTATATACCGCCGCGACGTTGGGCGAATATTATCGGCAAATGGGTCTCAACGTGTTGTTGCTGGCGGATTCGACCAGCCGTTGGGCGCAGGCGATGCGTGAATTGTCCGGTCGCCTGGAGGAAATTCCCGGCGAAGAAGCGTTTCCCGCTTATCTGGAAAGTCGCATCGCCACCTTCTACGAACGCGCCGCAATGATTGAACTGAAAGACGGATCGTTTGGTTCGTTGACTATAGGTGGGACGGTCAGTCCGGCCGGCGGTAATTTTGAGGAGCCGGTGACGCAGGCGACACTGAAGGTCGTTGGCGCATTCCACGGCCTGAGCCGCGCCCGCAGCGACGCCCGTCGGTATCCTTCCATTGATCCGCTGGATTCGTGGAGCAAGTACAAGGGCCTTATTGATCCGGACAAGAGGGATCGTGCATTGAAGATGCTGCGTCGTGGTAATGAAGTGCGGCAAATGATGGCGGTCGTCGGCGAAGAAGGCACCACCACGGAAGATTACACCGTCGCGCTGCTGGCGGATTTTTTTGACAATGTTTATCTTCAGCAGAACGCTTTTGACAAAGTCGATGCGGCTACACCGGCGGATCGACAGAAATTTGTGTTCGACAAGGTGCTGGCCGTGATGGAAGGCAAATATGGTTTTGAAAGCAAGGATCAGGCGCGTGAGTCGATCATCGCGGTGCAGGATCTTTTCCGGAACTGGAACTATGCCGCCACCGATAGTGACGAGTACAAAAAGATATTGGGTCAAATTGAGGAGTTTATCGCCAATACCGGCGCAGCCGTCGCGGTTTCGTGAGGCGAAGGGACGACTATTATGAGAAAATATTACGATGAAATAACACGTATTGCCGGCAACGTCATCACCGTAAACGCCACGGGCGTGGGTTATGATGAACTGGCGATTATCACCAATGAAAAGGGCAGTTCGCTGGCCCAGGTAATACGTCTGGAAGGCACGCAGGTGAACCTGCAGGTTTTTGCGGGTACGCAGGGCGTCAGTACGGGCGACCGGGTGCAGTTCTTGCATAAGCCGATGCAGGTGCCGTTTACGGATGACTTGCTGGGCCGGATTTTCAACGGCGCCGGTCTTCCGCGCGACAACCGTCCGGCCGTGGAGGCCAAACGCGTCGATATCGGTTCGCCGGCGGTTAATCCCGTTCGTCGTCTGATGCCGGATAAGATGGTGGAGACCGGCATTCCCATGATTGACATTTTTAACTCGCTGGTCGAATCACAGAAACTGCCGATTTTCTCGGTCGCGGGCGAACCGTATAACGAATTGCTGGCTCGCGTGGGTCTTCAGGCCAACGCCGACATTATTATTCTGGGCGGCATGGGCCTGCGGCATGATGATTATCTCAAATTCAAAAACACCTTCGATGAAGGCGGCGTATTGGGGCGAACGATTATGTTTGTTCATACGGCTGCCGATCCGGTCGTCGAATGTTTGCTGGTGCCGGATTTGTGTCTGGCGGTGGGCGAGCAGTTTGCTCTGCTGGGCAAGAAGGTGCTGGTATTGTTGACGGATATGACGGCGTTTTCCGACGCCCTCAAGGAAATCGCCATTACGATGGAGCAGATTCCCTCCAACCGCGGTTATCCGGGCGATCTTTATACTCAGCTTGCCCGCCGTTACGAAAAAGCGGTCGATTTTGAGGATTCCGGCTCATTGACGATTCTGGCCTGCGTCACCATGCCCGGCGACGATGTGACGCACCCGGTGCCGGACAATACCGGCTATATCACCGAGGGGCAGTTCTACCTGCGCAACGGGCGTATCGAGCCGTTCGGCTCGTTAAGCCGTCTCAAACAGCAGGTCAACGGCAAGACCCGCGACGACCATCGGGCGATTATGGATGCGTGTATCCAGCTTTACGCCTTGTGCCGCGAAAGCCGCGAGAAACGCGACATGGGTTTTGAAATGTCCAACTGGGACAGCAAATTATTGCGTTACGGCGAGATGTTTGAAACGCGAATCATGGATCTGGCGGTGAATATCCCGCTGTTTGAGGCGCTGGATCGCTGTTGGGAAATGCTCGCGGAATGTTTCGAACCGAGCGAAATAGGTATTCGCCGTTCGATTATTGAGGCGCACTGGCCCAAATCGCTGGAAGAAAAAGAGGAGAAGAAAGAGGAAGAACTGGTTACAGCGTAAAGAATTTAGCCACAGATTTCACAGATGAACACTGATTTAAGATTTTGGATTTGAGATTTAAAAGCAAAAATTGAATCAGTGAATATCAGCGTAATCAGTGGCAAAAATAAAAACCCTGGGTTCCCGCGTTTGCGGGAATGACAAGTGGCAATAAAAGATGGCGGCGAAATATAAATTAACCCGACCGGAACTGAAGCGTTTTCGTGATGCGTTGGCGCGTTATCAGCGGTTTTTACCGACGTTGCAGCTCAAGCAGCAGCAGTTGCAGATGGCGGTGCGCGACGTGATCCGCGAACTGCATCAGGCCCGGCAAACGTTCGGCGCAGCCCGCGACCGGTTCGAGCCGTATCGCGGCGTGCTCAACGATATTGCCGGCGTCAATGTATCGGCGCTGGCGACGCCGGATGATATTAAAACGACTCAGGCCAATATTGCCGGCGTGAATATTCCCGTTTTTGAATCGGTTTCGTTTCCGCCGGCCAGGTACAGTCTTTTCGCCACGCCCGCCTGGGTTGATCAGACGTTGAAAGATTTGCGCGATCTCAATGAGAAGCAGGCGCGGGCGGATATTACCGAGAAAAAATACGCGCTGTTGCAGCGCGAACTTACCAAGATCAGTCAGCGAGTCAATCTTTTCGA
>JAFGBA010000251.1 GCA_016933395.1 Sedimentisphaerales bacterium
CACTTCATCTCTTACGCTATTATCGACAGGTAGGTTCCTTTGGTCCACCACTTTATGAATAAACTACTATGGCTCGCAATGATAATAGACGTAATAAAGCATGTTCATTGAAGAATTAAAACATCTGTGGCGGTGGGGCAAGCGGCTGGTTGTTGCCGTGGGTGTATTGCTGTCGTTTTTCGCCGTGATGGAGTTGCTGCGGGCGTATCAGACGCTTCATAATGTGCATCCCTGGCTGGGCATCGGTTTTGCCATCGTCGTTATCGTCGGACTCCTGGGATTATTGTTCTGGCTGGTCAAAGATATTTACCGCTACCCTAAGGTGCTGGTTGCACCGCCTGCATCCAGACCTAAACGCTACGCCCGGTATTTGGCCAAATACCTTGACCGGTTAGCCCTCAATGAAGTCTTAAGCGAAGAAGATCTCCAACGTGCCGCTCAGGCCGCCTCGAAACTACCGGAAGATATGCGCGCTGCTCAAAACCAAGCCGCTATGCAGGAGGTTATCCAAACCGTCGAACACGAAACCATCGAGCCGCTGCTGAAAGTGCTCGATGAGCGTGCCGACAAAACCATCCGAGCGGCCGTGCGCGACATTATGATCGCCGTCACACTCAGCCCGTATCACTCAGTCGATCTAATGGTGGTGATTTACCGCAATCTGGGCATGGTTGGCAAGCTGGTGGGCGTATATCGCTCCCGGCCGCGATTGAAGGAATCTCTGGCGATTGTCTATGACACCTTGCGGGTGGTGGCGACGGTGAATTTCGTAAACCTCGGCAGCCGACTCATTGAAAATGTCTCAACTTCCCTTCCGGGTATGATCCCCGGCATTGGTCGCATCGTCGACGACTGTGCCGAAGGCCTTGCGGCGGGTCTATTAACCAGCCTGACCGGCCATGCCGCCCAGGATCGCTGCCGGGCTTTTCGCGGCTGGAACGTTGCCCATGCCCGCACCCACATCGGCACGCACATGAAAACGTTCAGCACCGACGTGGGCAAAATGTTTTTCAAGGATGTTGTGCCGCTGATTAAAATTCCCGGAGGGATCGCTCTTGAAAAATGGCGTCAGATGATCGAAAGCGTACGTAAAGGCTTCAACGACACCATCGCCGCTTTTCAAAACTTCGTTCGTCATCGCAGCCAGTAATCTGCTCTGTCAAAAAAGTAGTTGATCATATTTTTCCAACTTACTTATTTTGGAGGAGTAATCTTCTCTATCCGAAGGGCCGGATCATCCAGATCCAGTCGATATAGGATCTGGTTGTAATCATACCGCGGCGTGGGCGGAGGGCGGTCGGCAAACATCATGGAATAGGTGCCCTCGAAAATAAGGATAGGCGAATTCTCGGCCGTAAACTCCGGATGCAGACGGGGATTATAGAAGGTGTAGTTATCATGAGTGAGCACCTTTACGGCCGGGCCCCAGGGGCCGGTAGGGGTATCGGCTTCGGCGTACCAGACTTCGCCAAAAGCTGAGGGCTTGCCGAAAAATTGCATGAACACCGTTACCCACCGTTTCCTCCAGGGATTAAAGGCCATCGAGCCGCTATGAGGCTTGACGGGGTCGCCCGAGCCAGCGGCGGGAATGGTTTCCTGCGGGGTAAGCACTTCCCAGGCGGACCGGTCTTGCCATGCTTCGAACGTTGCCGGACAACGCAGGGTGGGTAGCGGATTGCCGAACATAAGCCATCGTTTACCCTTGTCATCAGTCCAGAAGATAGGATGCCCATCGGGCAGGGGCGGGTGTTCGGGTGATTCCTGCGACTTGGTCCAGATAACGGTAAGTCGCTCAAATACCTCCTTATCGTCATTCCACAGACACAATCCCCACTCCACACCTTCCATCGGCGGCTTGACCTTTACATACGAGCCGACAAGGTGTTCGACGCCGTCTTTATCGGGCAGGCTGACGTAGCCGGTGATCCAGGTAGCGCCTTCACCGGGGATATCGGCAACGCCGCGCGGATTGCCTTTGTCATCGGTGATGTAGTTATAAACAAGCTTCAACGGCGGCTCGAATTTATCCAGTGGTTTTACCGCCGTGGTGGCGCTGGTGCCATTGAAGATACCCAGGGGATAGCGGGCCAAGGCCGTATCGCCCCAGAGCCAAAACAGCCGCCCGCGATGGACGGCGTTCTGGACGCTGTCGCAGCCGAGGATGCCCGACTCTTTCCAGTCCCTCTGCTCACCAAGTAGCTGCGAGTTGGCATATAATCCCGCTCCTGTCAGTCGACCCAGCCTCCGGGCGATGATGGTGCGGGCGACCTCCACTTTCAATATAGCTCCAGGTTGGGGCGTCAAACGCACGCCCGAAAAACCAAAACCATCTTTGGGAATTTCGTAACCGTGGCCGATGACGGTGAACCACGTTTCCCGGCCCATCAGTTCGGGCAGGTCAAAGGCGATGACGCCGGCGTTGTCGCTGACGAAGCGGACATTGTGGATGGTGCGGAGTTCGACCAGGGGAACGGACCAGCCGGAGCCTTTTTCCACCACTTCAATACGACAGGATTCTATTGCCGCTAAGTTTCCACCCCAACACACCACTTGTAAAAAAAACAAACAATCGAATAAAAGTGTTTTTTTACGGGAAAAAACCATGATAGTTTCTCCTTTTTACCTATTACGGCGCGAGTTTGCAAGTTTCCGCAGGCCAATTGTCGCTGCGGAAGGGACTGGCGGAGAGGCCTTCGGCGTTGAAGAAGTTGGGTTCGGGGCCGTTGCGGAAGGCGAAGCGGACGGCGACGGGGTGAGGAACATCGGGCGAGGAGACGACGATGGTGTCGTCGTCGATTACGGCGCGGGCGGGATGAAAAATACGGTCTTTGCCGGCTAGGGTGAATTCTTTTAAGTCGCCGTCGCGGGCGATAAGGCCGGAACCGGTGTGCGTGAAATAGACGCGGATTTTATCGCCGCATTCGATATTCATGTGGTCGTAGAGAGGGCCGGAATAGACCATATCCTTTTGGCCATAGGTTTTGGCCCGCGCCCACAAGGCCAGTCGTTTACCCACGTCGAGTTTGTTTTTCGGGTGGACGTCGGTAAGATTACCAATATCGGTGGTGACGGCCATACCTGTGTTGGGGACGGATAGAGATAGCAGTTGGGCTTCGCGGACTTCGGCGACGCCCACGCCGTTGAGGCCGCGATAAGGTCCTTCTGGTTTATTGCTGTAATGGCAAGGCGCGATTTGGACGTAGAGGAAGGGGAACTCGCCGCGTTCCCAATCGTCGCGCCAGTTGGCGATGAGGGCGGGGAAGAGGGAGCGGTACTGGATGCCGCGGCCGTAATTACTTTCACCCTGGTACCAGATGACGCCGCGGATGCCGTAAGGAATCAGCGGGGCAATCATGCCGTTGTAAAGAACGGAGGGTGAATTTTTATGATAAGTTGTGGGTTTTTGCGGCTGTCTGGGGGGTGTTTTACCTTCTTTTTGGGCTTGGGCCGCCTGAGCTTTCCAGGTTTTGAGGTCTTTTTCATATTGTTCAAGCCATTGTGGCATGACTTTTTCGCGGTCTGCCTGGACTTGCAGGATGGAGGCAAATTCGGGGTTGCTTTCCAGCGCCTCGCAGCGGGTCCAGGCTTCGGCGGTGGTGCCGCCAAAATTGGAGCTAATCAGGCCGATAGGTGTGTCGGGTAGCGACTGAAGCAACTCGCGTCCGAAGTAATAGCCAACGGCCGAGAAACTTTTGGCGACTTCCGGGGTGCAAGACCGCCATTGACCTTTGAAATCAATCTGCGGCGTGGGGGATACCATGTGCGGTACGGTAATCATGCGGATGTGGGGTAAGTCGGCCTGGGCGACGGCTTGTTCGGCATTTTCACACCGGGCGAGAGAAAATTCCATATTCGATTGGCCAGAACAAATCCAAACCTCGCCAATGAGGACATCCTTGAGGGTAATTTCATTACTCGCTTTGAAGGAGATGGTGTAAGGACCGCCGGCGGAGGGCGTTCGAATTTGTAGTCGCCATTTGCCAGTTTTATCGGCGGTACCAATGACGCTTTCGGCATTCGGCCAGGAGGGCGTGACTGCTACGGTTTCGCCGGGTTTGGCCCAGCCCCATACGGCGACGCAACTTTGCTGTTGAAGAACGAGATGATCGGTGAATAAGGCCGGGAGGCGGATTTGGGCCGATATGGAGGTGACGACAATCAATAAAAGTAGAAAAGCACTACCTACGAGACGACTACGGGATTTCATTGTAATAATTCTCCTTTTTTTATTGATTATGGCGCCAGTTTGCAGGTTTCCGCGGGCCATTCGTCGCTGCGGAAGGGTGAGGCGGGAAGGCCTTCGGCGTTGAAGAGGTTTGGTTCGGGTGCGTTGCGGAAGGCGAAACGCACGGAGAGGGGATTGGGGACATCCGGAGAGGAGACGACGATGGTGTCGCCTTCGATGACGGCACTGGCGGGATAGAAGACGCGGTCCTGACCGGCGAGAGTAAATTCCTTCAATTCCCCGTCGCGAGCGACCAGGCCGGAGCCGGTGTGCGTAAAATAGATCCGGACTTTGCCGCATTCGATAATCATGTGGTCATAGAGGGGGCCGGAATAGACCAGATTTTTTTCGCCATAGGTTTTCGCCCTTGCCCATAAAGCGAGGCGTTTACCGACGTCGAGTTTATTTCGGGGATGAATATCTTCGAGGTCGTGAACGATATCCGTGGTGACCGCCATGCCGGTATTGGGCACGTCCAGAGACAGCCGTTGCGCCTCCTGTACCTCCGCTATGCCGACTCCGCGCGGTCCGGCTTGACGTATTTGTTCAAATTGCGGATCGGCGGGGAAATTGGTCAAAGCGTCCCACCAGGTGTGATAGGGATGCGGGGCGATTTGCACATAATAAAAGGGGAACTCCCCGCGTCCCCAATTATCACGCCAGTTGGCGACCATGGCGGGGAACAGGCTGCGATATTGAATGCCGCGGCCAAAGTTGCTTTCCCCCTGATACCAAATAACGCCGCGGAAGGCGTAGGGAATCAATGGCGCTAACATGCCATTGTAAAGGGCGGAGGGTGAATTCTGGTGGAAAGGCAGTGGTTTTTCCGGTTTCCAGGGGGGATTTGTGCCTTCCTCTTTGGCTTTGGCGGCCTGAATCTCCCACTGCTTTAGGGCTTCTTCATACTGCACCAGTAGTTGGGGCATATTCTGTTCATGATCTTTCTGGGCTTGCAAAATTGAGGCGAAGGCGGGATTGCTTTCAAGCACCTCATGGCGCGTCCAGGCCTCGGCCATCGTACCGCCCCAGTACGTGCCGATTAAGCCGATAGGGATATCACTGCGTCCCTCAAGGGTATGCTGATGCAGATTCCGGGCGAAATTATACGCAGCGGCGGAAAAATCCTTGGCGATTTCAGGTGTACAAATTCGCCATTGTCCGGAAAAGTCATCCTGCGGTGTGCGCGCGGCGTTGTGCGGCACGGTAATCATACGGATACGGGGAAAATCGGCCTGAGCTGTTTCAGTCTCGGCATTTTCGCACCACATCAGGGCCATTTCCATGTTGGATTGACCCGAACAAATCCAAACCTCACCGATCAACACATCGTTAAGGGTGATTTCATTACTTGCCTTGACGGAAAGTGTGTATGGCCCACCGGCAGAAGGCGTCTTTACATAAAGTAGCCATTTGCCATCTTCGCCGGCGACGGCGCCGGCTGGTTCGCCCAGTGGCCAGGATGGGGTAACGATGACGTTTTCACCGGGATGAGCCCAGCCCCAGATAGCGACGTTGTCGCCTTGCTGCAGAACCATATGATCGGTAAATAATGCCGGCAAACGGACTTGTGCCGGTATGGAGGTGACAGGAAAAAGGATAATCCCCAGAATCCATAAGTAATAATGCCCGCGAATCTTCATGTATTAATCTCCAACTACAAAAAATAACAATGACTTAGCAACATTATGAGTATTATCTCTAAAATCTCTAAAAACAAATTTAAATTTGCCGCTTACTACGGTTTACCTTCGGGTAAACAAGGGGTTGCGATATTATGAGTCGGCGGGTACAGTATCGCTAATATTTTGGAGGTAATTGGTAAATGTCGAGAATAAGTATAATCATGATTTGCGCTGTAATGGCCATTATTCCGGCGGGATGCTTTCAGCCGAAGGAACCGCTGGTATCGGTGGATCTGGGGCAGGGATCGTCGGTAGGACGGGTGCATGACCCCGCCCCGGGTGAACCGGACAGCCAGTTGAATGAACGCGAGCTACTGCAACGGGAACTGGCGAAATGCCAGGACCGTCTGGCCGAGAAAGAACGCAAAGTGGACCGCCTTGAAAATGAACTCGACAAGGTAAAGGATGAGTGTAAAGATAAATGCAAACGTTATGAAAAAGAAATCGAGCGATTGAAAGACAAAATCAAGAAAATGGAAGATTAGGTTATCTCGCCGGCGTCCTCGCCGGCATTGGGTGTTCGTGCCGGCAAAATGCCGGCGATACATAATTTTATCGGAGGTGCTTATGTTTTTACAGCGATGTAGTGTTTGGACGGCGTTATTGGTTTTTGCAGCGGGGATGACGGTTTTTGCGGCGGATGAAACGCCCCAGGATGAAGCGGCATCCGATAAAGCGGCCGGCGCTACTCCACAAGGCGAAGCAGTAAAAACCGAAACCGAAACTCCCAAAGAACCGGGGCCTGACGAAGTGCTGGTGGAAGTGAACGGCGAAAAACTGCTGATGTGGCAGGCGCAAGAAATGGTCAAACAACGTGCGGCCCGCGATGTGCCCGGCGCGGCGGATTTCTGGACGACAATCAAGCTGAAATCCAATGAGGCCATGCGTCAGAAACTCGACGCCTCCAAGGAAAACGCCTGGGTTTTGAATTTATACCGCGAATTCTATCTATCCCGGCTGCTGGATGAAAAATCCAATGAGGCTGCGGCACAAACCGTTACTGAAGAACAGGCCCGTAAAACCTACGACGAAAATCCCGGTGACTACGCGCGACCGATGACGGCGGAAGTGAAGCATATTCTGCTAACGTCCCGCACGGATGCGGACCAGGTGGCCGAAAAGGCCCGCGCAGAGGGTGCTGATTTCGACGCTCTGGTTAAAGAACACAGCCAGGCAAACGACAAAAGCCGCCAGGGAATCGTGCGCGGCAATAACCGTTTGCTTACCCAACTGCTGGGAAAAGATGTACTGGATGCCGTCATGGCCGCCAAGGAAGGCGACACTCTCGGTCCCATCCAGGGCGCCAAGGGTTTTGAAATCGTCAAAGTCAATAAAGTTACGCCGGAGCAGCAGATTCCTTTCGATGAAGTAAAAGACCGCATCCTGCAGCAAATCAAAGCGGAAGCGGCCCGCAAGGCCGATGAGCAACTCATACAAAAACTGCGTGATGAGGCGCAAATTATAAAAACGCCGGTACTGGAACAATTGGTCGAAGAGCAGAAAAAGGCAGCACCCCCGCCCCCGCGTCAGCCCGGTCCGGTACGGCGGTAAGAAACGCCAAAAATCCGATTGTTCAGCGTTCCGTTTTTCAGCGGAACGCTTTTTTTTCATGGCACGTGCCGTGGGCATCCTGCCCACCGTTCTATGGCGCGACGAACGTAACGCTCACAATGCAAGGATACGAGGGCAAGATGCCCTCGCCACGAAAACGCTCATGGCCAAATCGCTAACACAACACAGTCGCATCGTCAGCGCCATGACACTCATCAGCCGGGTGACGGGTCTGGCGCGGCAGATTTTACTGGCGGCGTGGCTGGGGCGCGGCTGGCTACAAGATAGTTTCGTCTTTGCTTTTACCATACCCAATCTGTTTCGTAATCTGCTGGGTGAGGGCGCGTTGGCAAGTTCGTTCGTTCCGGTTTTCGCGGAAAAACTTATCGACAATGATAACACCTCCGCCCGTCGGCTTTTGGGCAAGGCCGCGTCGGCATTGACAGCAATACTGGCCACATTAACTTTCATCGGCGTTGTGGGATTACTCATCGCCGCCGTCGTGGCGGAGGATCATGCTCGACGCATTCTTTTATTGCTGACGGCGTTGATGTTCCCATACGTCATCGCCGCCTGTCTGTCGGCATTATTGGCAGCCGTGCTGAATTGTCGGGAACGTTTCGCCCTGCCGGCATTCATGCCGGTGCTGCTGAATGTTTTTCAAATCGCGGTCATGGGGTTTATGTTCGCCGGCGGGGAACGCCTGACGGGTGGGCGCACAACAGCGGTATTTATCGTCACCCTGGCGGTACTGGCGGCCGGAGTGGCGCAAATATGGCTGCTGCAGCGGGCGGTGAACCGTCAAGGTTTACATTGGCACTTTCAGCGAGACTGGCGCGATCCCGATGTCGGGCGCATCATACGAATGATGGGTCCGATGTTGATTGCTCTGGGTATTCTGCAATTCGCCACAATCTTGGACAATATTATCATCATCGCGCTGACAGCGCCCGAGGGACGCAGCGTTTTTACGTTTTGGGACCATTCAATAGCTTTTCCTTTTATCGCCGGGGCAATGACGGCCGTATTTCAGGCTCGACTGCTTTATCAACTGCCGCTGGGCGTTTTGGGCAACGCTCTGGCAACGGTGGCGTTCCCGGCGATGAGCCGTCTGGCGGCGGCAGGCAACCGGCGCGAACTGGGACAAACCGTTGGTCATACTCTGGAACTGGCGCTGGTGCAGGCGATTCCGGCGGGTGCTGGTTTATTCGTCATGTCGGATTTAATCGTGAGTGTTATTTTTCAACACGGTCATTATGACGCCGTCGGTGCGGCCCAGGCGGCTCACGTGCTGCGTTTTTACTGCCTGGGCATGCCGGCCTATTTCGCTCATCAGGTACTGTTGCGGGCTTTTTACAGCCTGCAGGATACGCTTACGCCGCTGAAAACTCTGGTGAAACTGGTGCCGCTGGGCATCATTATGAATCTGACGCTGATCTGGTGGAAACCCATTGGTACGGCGGCTTTCGGGTTATCAACCAGCGTGGTGATTACCTTGAACGTCTTGATGTTGGCCCAAATGCTGGCACAACGATTGGAAGATTTGAATCTTCGGCATTTGCTGCTCACAGCGTGTAAAATTTTAATTGCCACGAGCGTTATGGTAGCGGCGCTGATTATAGGTAGAAACTATTTACCTATTGAAAATCGTTATGTTTTAGCGGTCGTATTGCTTGCCATCGGCTTGATATGTTACTTTGCCGCCGCACGTCTGCTGCGTTTGCAGGCCGTGAGTGAGTTATTACGGCGAAAACCGTTATAGTTGACCCCTGAACGATAATGAGTTAAGATAAGCGGAAAGTTTGTTCGGAGCACATAACCATGAATTGTCCGGCGTGTCAGGAGCCTATGATCGTCCTCGAACTCGATGAGGTGGAAATAGATTACTGCACTGTCTGTAACGGCGTCTGGCTCGATGGCGGTGAACTGGAAGTGCTGCTGGGTGACGAAGACCAAGCCAAAAAACTACTCAAGAGCTTTAGCGAAGACAGAATCACCACCGAAACATCGCGTCGGTGTCCCTTATGCCGGAAAAAGATGAAAAAAGTTCGGGTCGGTGCGGATAAAGACGCCCCGCTGATTGATAAATGCCCTCAGGGTGAAGGCCTCTGGTTCGATCAAGGCGAACTAGCCACGGTTATTGAGCGGGGCAGCATCGA
>JAFGBA010000252.1 GCA_016933395.1 Sedimentisphaerales bacterium
AACCATATTGGAGCCTTAAAGTGTTAAATCCAAAAGAGTTAAACCATAAATGGTATTACTTTTGACCAACTTTTTCCGATGAGAACCCACAATATTTATTTCTTCTGCAACAACAGGCAATCCAGGCCCAGCATATACCGGCGGTCGGCCAGTTTGTTGGTTCCCTTGATGGTTACTTTCATAACATTAGCGCCTTTTTTAAGCCCCGCTTCGCCCAAATCCACCTCAGCGACCACCACCTCGTCGTTGTAAAAATCAACATCCTGCCGCAACATTTGACCATTGACGGTAAAATCCATAATGCCATAATCCGCCGCCTTAGTGAACACGCCGGTAATCTGATAACGTCCCTCGGCGGGCGCATCAAAGCTCAGCGTTAAGACATCACCCGGCTGAGCATCCTGCCACCAAAGCTGGCGATCATTGCTCCAACCATACAATTGGGTGTACTGTATAAAAAACAATCCATTCGTAACAGTGATGTCTTTACTTGCTTCGCCTTCCACCGCTCCTTTACGATGAAACGCAGGTTTGAGTATATCCTCCTCGGTAAGACACACCGGCTCGCGCACATCCTGCGGCAATGGTTCATCATACCATTTGGCTCCGGGCGCAGCGTACCACCAGGTCGTCGGGGCGTAATTGAATGTGCCGCCGGAGTTACTGATAAACTCCATGTCAAAATGCAAGGATTTTTTGAAAGGAATCACGTCAAGCAGGCGAAAGCGGTTATTGACCGAATAACCCGCATGTTTATTGCCCTCGCCGATGGGCTGGGCGATAAACGCCGTGGCGTAAAATTCCGGACGGCCCCAGGCATAACCGTAAAAATCTTCGGTGCCCGTGCCGAAATGGGAGGGAAACGTTTCGCCATCGACGTAAATTTTCTCATCACCCTCGCCCCACCAGCGCCAGCCGCCGTTGAACACGCTCACGGCGTCGCCCATATATTTGCCTTTTCCCTTCACCTCCACAAAATACAAATCTATCCCTCCCTTCGCGGGCATCTGAAATTTGTCATGCAAACACCAAGTAGAATGAAAATACATCGTCCTGTCGGTCCAGGAATACGGCTTGACACCGGCTTCCAGGCATTCGAGCATTACCGGTTTTTCACCCATATTGGTCACGGCAACTTCGGCGCTGTGTTGAAACGGCATCACCCAATAACAGGTCATGGTCCCATCGTTATCCACACCGGACCACCAGGTGCGCCACGCACCCGTATGCGCCCCGGCGCCGAAAAAATCGCCCACCGGTGTCCATACCGCGCGAACACCGTCGAAGCTTATTTCCAACACCGTCCCTCGCAAGGCCGACATCATGTCCGGGGCGCTAAGTTTACAGCGGAGGCTGTAAATCGCGCCGCCTTTGTCGAATGTCAGTTTTTGCTGTGCTTCGGGAGCAAGCATTCCCTGTTTTTTCTCACAACGATCATCCGGACCTTTCGAAGGGGGTGTCAACGCCATGAGTTGCTGCTCCACTTTTTCCCGCGTCGCGGCGGCCTGCCGAAGAATCTCTTCACTTAACGTTTGCACTTTCGTCCCTTGAGCATAGGTGCGATAGTTGATCTGGTAATAAAAGGATTCCTCCAAAAGACCTTTTAATTCGCCCTCATTAAAGAATTTACCTTTGGTTTCATATGTGACCTTGCAGCGCCGGCCGTAAGGAATAGGCAGGTATAAATCATGTCCGCAACGAAGCTTGTCCTCATATTCCGGAGCACGAAATGAAAGAGCCTGCCCGGCGAGCTTACCGCCGCTGAGCATATCCAGAATGGGTCCTTCAAAAGCAGGTGTATCATAATTATCCAGATAAATCCGCAACGTGCCGTTGGAAAATTCACCACCCCTTGGTGCATTAAATGTACCCCAGAAGCGCACGATAGCTCCGGGACCCTGGACATCCATCAAAACCAGTTCACGTCGACCGTCGCGATTTTCCTCACGGGTAAAGTTGCGACTGTCGCGGTTGGCGAACCAGCCGGGCTGATCCGACGCTATCGAGCTGCGCTCATAACTACTCGCCTGGGCGCAGGTAAACCACGGGTCCGGCATTTGAGCAGCGGCGTCACGATTGACCATCTCCAACAGCAACGATTCAAACGTCACCTCATCAGCCGCACACATCGACATGATGAAGAACAGGCACACGACTACCGATTTTATCCGCAGATTACGCAGATAGGCGCAGATTTTGAAAGATAAACCGTTACGGATTATGTATATATTCTGGGTTCTGAGTTCCGGGTTCTGTATTCTTTTTACAATTTGATGTTTCATTTTTCTTTTTTCTTTTTAATTTTTGATATTTCTATACCAATACCATATCCAGCACTGTTGGCGCTTGTTTAACGAATTTAAAGGTTATTCCTTTGGTGGCGAATTTGGGCAGGTCAACCAGATCTTTTTTATTGCGCTCGGGCAAAATAATAGTCTTGATGCCGGCGCGTTTGGCGCCGAGGGTTTTTTCCTTCACGCCGCCGATGGGCAGCACCAGGCCGCGTAAGGTGATTTCGCCTGTCATGGCCACATCGGGCCGGGCCGGGCGGCCCGTTAATAACGACGCCAGCGCGGTATAAATCGCCACACCGGCGCTGGGACCATCCTTGGGCACCGCCCCGGCGGGCACATGAATATGCACATCATGTTTGGCCAACGACTCATACTCCTCCAACGCTGTGCATATTTCGGCCAGAAGGCCTTTGGGTCGTCGGCCATGGCAGGCGCCAATGCTTTTTATGGCGCTTAAGGCCGCTTGGGCAGATTCTTTCATCACCTCGCCCAATTGTCCGGTAAGAATCAGCTTGCCCGCGCCTGGCAGCAATGTCGCTTCGATAAATAAAATCTCGCCGCCGCTAGGCGTGTAGGCCAATCCCGTCACCACACCCGGCGTGCCCCGGCGCAGGGCCAGTTCCGATTCATATCGGATCGGCCCCAGCAGTTTACCCAGCGTCCCCGCGGATACCGTGGCTGTTTTGCGTTTACCCGACGCCACCTCCGCGGCAATGGCTCGACACACCGCCCCGATTTTGCGCTCCAGTTCCCGCACACCCGCCTCGCGCGTATATGACTGAATAAGCGTGCGTAAAGCGTCACTGGTAATTTTAAACCTGCCGGCCTTCAGGCCGTTTTCCTGTAATTGTCGCGGCACAAGATATTTAGTCGCAATGAACATCTTGTCCTCATGCGTATATCCGGGCAGTTCGATGACTTCCATACGGTCGCGCAAAGCCGGCGGCACAGGGTCCATGATGTTAGCCGTGCCGATGAACATCACTTTGGATAAATCGAACGGCTGATCGATGTAATGGTCGGTGAAACTGTTATTCTGTTCGGGATCAAGCACTTCCAGCAGCGCCGAGGCCGGGTCGCCGCGAAAATCCTGACCGATTTTATCGAGTTCATCGAGCATAAAAACCGGATTGTTGCTTTTGCATTTGCGCAATTCCTGCATGATGCGGCCCGGCAGAGCGCCAATGTAGGTGCGACGATGGCCGCGAATATCCGCTTCATCGCGAATGCCGCCCAGACTGATGCGGATGAATTTGCGCCCCATGCTCCGGGCGATGCTCCGGCCGAGGCTGGTCTTGCCGACACCCGGCGGACCGACGAAACACAAAATCGGACTGCGACCCTGCGGATTGAGTTTACGCACCGCCAAAAATTCCAGGATGCGCTTTTTCACTTTGACAAGGTCGTAATGATCCTGGTCCAATATGCGCCGGGCTGTTTTCAGATTAAGCTTTTCCTCGGTGCTCAGCGCCCAGGGCAACTCACAAAGCCATTCGATATACGTCCGCAACACGTTGAATTCCGGACTCATCATCGGAATTTTGTCCAGGCGATCCAGTTCACGCAGAACCTCTTCATTGACCTTTTCCGGCATGTCGGCTTTTTTAACGGCTTCGCGCAGTTCCTCAACTTCCGCGGTTTTCTGATCCGTCTGACCCAGTTCCGATTGAATCGCCTTGAGCTGCTCCTGCAAGAAATATTCCCGCTGTGTTTTGTCTATGCTCTTGCTGACCTGTTGATGCAGTTTTTGACCCAGTTTCAGCAACTCCAACTGGTTCGCTAACGCCACGGACAACGTGTGCAGGCGCTTTTCGACGTCGGTTTCTTCGAGCAGGTGTTGTTTCTGTTCCAAATTGATGTTGATATTGGCCGACAGAAAATCCGCCAGCGCCCCTGGATCATCAATGTTATCCAGGATAACCTGCACCTCTTCCGGAATATTGGGCGAAAGCTGAATCATTTGCCTGGCCATCTGACGCACGTTGTTAATCATCGCCGTCAGTTCCTTACTGGGCGTGAAATGGCTGGTGAGCACTTCGATACGCGCCCGCAGGAACGGCTCTGTCGCCAGCCATTGAACCACCCGAAAACGAATCAGCCCATGCACCACGATGCTGTTCTGACCCTCAGGCATTTTCAGCAGTTTCAGAATCGTTACGACGGTTCCCACTTGATAGAGCTGATTGGCGCCGGGTTTTTCCATCTTGGGATCGATTTGGGTCAAAACGCCAATTGGATTATCGGGATTGAGCGCGCCTGCTTCAGCCATCGCGCCGAGTAAACTGCGGCTGCGCGGCCGCCCTATCGCCAACGGCATCACCGTGCCGGGAAACACGGTGGCATTTCGCAGGGCGATAATGCCCAGTTCCTGGGGTATATTAACCTGCATCTCCCCCCCCTGCTCCGACGCCTTAAGGTCTTGCCCGCCGGAAGCTGAGCCTTTTTTTGCCGCCGGTTTCGGGGACGATGCAGTTACTACGGATTTAACCGACGGCTTGACAACGTTGGGGAGTTCAATCGGCGTGGCGCCGACATCGACATTTTCCAAATCCACATCGTCGGTGCCAATCGCCGAACTTACCCAGTCGGGCATATCATTCTGTGTTGCCCCACCATTTGTTTCAACCGGTTTCTTTTTTTTCTTCGTATTGTCTGCTTTTTTCGCCATAGTCTCCCAGCTTAATTCCCTGTGGCGCTAATGTCAAAGATTAGCGTTGTTGTTCCTTGATGCAACCCGTGCCGCGGGCATCCTGCCCGTGGTTAAGAGGTTGTTCCTGAACGCTACGACGGTCGCCCAGCGTTACAGGCAACGTTACATTCCCGCCATTGCGCCATATATCCATAATCACCTGTGTTTCCGGTGGCGTGCGGGCGATGAGATATTGAATTTGTTTGCTCGTAATAACCTCAACACCATTGATTTTTTGAATAATATCGCGCGGCCGAACGCCGCCTATTGCGGAAGGTCCTTCAGGAAATACACCTAAAACCAGTACACCCTGCACTTGTTTGTCCAACTTCGCCAGCCACCCCAGATTGCGACTCAGTATGTCGTTGGACCGGGCCAATGAATCTTCCGGTCGTAAATGACGCAATTGCTCCAGTGGAACGTTGCAAAGTTCCAGCCCCAGCCAGCCTCGTCGAACATAACCTTTGGCCGCAAGTTCCTCCGCGACGAACCGAGCCAGGTTACTCGGCACCGCGAAACCATATCCCGCAAAACGCCCTTCCCGCGAAGGATCGTAAATCAGCGAGGTGACGCCCACCACTTCGCCAAATAAGTTCACCAGCGGCCCGCCGCTGTTGCCTTTATTTATCGCCGCGTCCGTCTGAATGAAATCTTCATACGCCCACTCGCCCAGTTTGTTAATGCGTCTGCCCTTAAAACTAACCACCCCACTAGTGACCGTCTGTTCAAACGCATAGGGCGCACCGATAACCAGGACCGGCATCCCGGCCGCCATTTTTTCCGAGTCTCCCCAGGTAATTGCCGGCATATCTTTATCTCCCGGATCAAACCTTAAAACAGCCAATTCCGTATCCGGGTCCTCCATTCGTTTCTCCGCGCGAAATCTGCTTCCGTCACCAAAAATAACCTCGATACTCTCTGCATTAGCGATAACGTGATGTGCGGTAATCAGGTAACCCTTCTGCGCCAGCAGGCATCCGCTGCCGGTTGCTTCCGCCGGTTCCCCTTTCGCGACGGCTTCAGGCAGATTAATCACATGCAAACGCACTACCGCCGGCAAAACAATTTGTGTCGCTCTGGCATATAGCAGGTTTATCTGTTCGGCCAGATTTCGCTCTTCCGTCGATAAAGTCGCTGGGCCGGTCTGAGCCTCACATCGTTGTCCCCCCTCGGCCAAAATAATATAACCAATTGTTATATAAAAGATTATGAATAATTTAATGGTTTGCATATTCGTCTCTATGATTTATGGCGTTGAATCCAACAAGGATTTTAACCGCTGATGCTCTTGGGCGCTTATATGATAGCTGTGCTCGGTATCCGGGAAACGCCTTTCATGCACATCTGTAACGTATTGTTTGGCCGCATCTTCGATGAATTTACCTATTTGGGCGTATGCTTTAGTGAATTTTGCCCCCGACGCCTGCGGCAACCCTAGCAGATCATGCAATACCAAAACCTGCCCATCACATTCTGGGCCGCTGCCGCAACTAATCACCGGCACCTCTGCCCTGCGAGTGATTTCACCCGCTACTTCGGCGGTAACACATTCCAACAAAAGCAGTTGCGCTCCGGCTCGCACCATCGCCTGTGCCTGCTCAATCAGATTCAGGCCGTTTTCAGCCGTGCGCCCTTGTGTGCATAATCCCGTTTGCCGAATCGCCTGGGGCCTCAAACCCAAATGCGCCATAACCGGTATGCCTGCCCGATCTAATGCCGCCACTACGTCCAAATGACGATGATCCACTTCAACTTTCACGGCGTCACAACCGGCCTGAGCCATAAATCTTCCAGCGTTACTTATTGCCTCAGCGGTACTTACGGTATAACTCAAGAACGGCATATCCCCCACCAAAAAAACGTTTGGCGCCCCCCGCCGCACTGCTGCGGTAAGGGCGATCATGGTATCCATCGTTACCGGCAATGTGGTATCATGGCCCAGAATAACCTGCGCCAATGTGTCGCCCACCAGCAAAGATTGTGTTCCGGCCTGTTCCAAAAGGATCGCCGTTGCAAAATCATAACACGTAATCATAGAAATGGGCCGACCATTTTTCTTGGCTTCACACAACGTTTTCAATGTTATTCGCGGATTCATTCCAGTATGTCCTTCCAAAGTTTCACGCCCCTACAATTCAGAGGGCTTTTCTGTTCCATTTTAAGCCCAAACCAGATAAAGTAACAGTGTCATTCAGTTATATTCAGGCTCGAATCGCAAATCAGACTTGGGCTTGACTTTTTTTATAAATGCGTTAACCTTAGCGCCAGAGACATGTTAAAGTTCATTCGAACGGGTCGTCGCCCGTGAAGGAGCGTATCTCATGCCAGGTTTATCTGAAATAGCCACCGGTCATTGGTCACTCAAGGGTCTTGTCGCCAGTATGATTTTGGTTTTTGTCGGCGGGGCAATGACCATTTATGATCAATTTTTTGACAATACTTCCGGCCACGGACCAACCACCGTCACCCTAAAATGCCTTGCTCCGGATTGCGGCTATACTCAGGAAATGTCTATTGAGGAATTTCGGGAACTAACCAACGCAAAAACTCAAGAGTGGATGCAACAAAACAACATCACCATGCCCGAAGGCGGGGGAGGGCCGGAAGGCATGATGGATCCCATGATGATGGGGATGATGCCGTCATGGGGACAACCCTACACTCAGTGGGGTTTGGTTTGTCCTCAATGTCAGAAAAACTCATTTTATTTGCACACGGTCTGCCCCAAATGTGGTGAAATCTTCCTGGAAAATCCGCAGAATGCCGGCGCTCCTGACAAATGTCCCAAATGTGGTTATAGTCGGATAGAAGAACGCCGCAAAGAACGACAAGAAAAGAAGCAAGCTGAAAGAGAGGCGAAGCGGGATAAAAGGAAGAGTAAAAGTCAGAGTAGTGATTAAACAAAGATGTTGTATAATACCTTATATCGCCCCGTTAAAAACGGGGCGTTTTTTTTGTAATAAACGGATATCCTGTCAAATCCGACGTCCCATTAATCCGGCGAGGGGACACAATTGGTCAAATAGCGTCTTGAA
The DNA here is from genome assembly GCA_016933395.1 of Sedimentisphaerales bacterium. Taxonomy (GTDB): domain Bacteria; phylum Planctomycetota; class Phycisphaerae; order Sedimentisphaerales; family SM23-30; genus JAFGBA01. The sequence continues at coordinate 8,019 of JAFGBA010000252.1, forward strand.
TTCCGGGCATGTCAGGGCTTGTTGGCCGTCGCAGAGCGCATGACGGGGATCGGGATGCACTTCGATCATCACCCCGTCAGCCCCAACGGCAGCGGCCGCCCGCGCCAGAGGAGCGACGCCCCAGTGGTGTCCGGTTCCATGGGAAGGATCAACAATGACGGGTAGATGGCTAAGTCGTTTGACGGCCGCAACGGCGGAAAGGTCCTGGGTATTACGGGTCACGGTTTCAAAGGTACGAATACCTCGTTCGCACAAAATGACGTTAAAATTGCCATTGCTAACGATATACTCCGCCGCCTGTAATAGTTCCTCCACGGTGGCGCTCATACCCTTTTTTAGCAATACGGGCTTATTGAGCCGCCCTACCGCCTGCAACAGGGAAAAATTCTGCATGTTCCTAGCCCCAACCTGCAAAACATCGGCATATTGGGCCACCATATCGAGTTTGTCGGTGTCTTTTACCTCAGTAACGATGCCCAGGCCGGTTTCGTCTCTTGCTTCAGCAAGAATTTTTAATCCTTCCTCCTCTAATCCCTGAAAGCTATACGGACTAGTTCGCGGTTTGAATGCCCCACCTCGTAGCAATTGAGCTCCGGCCGCTTTGACAGCTCGAGCTGTCACCAGCACCTGTTCCCGCGATTCCACAGAGCAGGGGCCGGCGATCACAGTAAATGTATTCGGCCCAATATCCTGCCCGTTAACGGTAATAGTGGTGGCTTCGGGTTTTACCTCGCGCGACACCAGTTTATAAGGCTTACTTACCGGTACACATTCACTGATGCCCTCATAAGGCTCGAAAAGCTGGGGATCAATGGCAGATTTATTGCCCGTAATCCCAATGGCCACCCGCATACTGCCGGGGATACGGTTAGGCATCCAACCTAACTGTCGAATACGGTTGCAAACTTGTTCAATTTGATCAGCAGTGGCGTCATTTCGCATCACGATTAACATAGCCGTCCTTTAACCTCCAGGAATAAAAGACTTATGACAATATCAGGGTTATCCGTCAACACCGATGGTAAGTCAAGTTGATTTTCCTAACCTTGGCCGGGAGGAAGAGTCTAACACCATGAAAGATCGCAAGATGGTTTTCAACGAGAAAGGAGGCCGATCATGCGACACAAAAACTCCAAATCACGGTTATTCGCGGCGCAATGGGGGTTGGCAGCATTACTGGTCGTAGCCATGTTGGCATCATCTGCTGACGCCAAAAAGAGTCATGGCGGGCAATCCAATTCGGCTGCACAAAACGCTCAACAGCAAGCCCGGGAAGCTCAGCAGCGCGCTCAACAAGCGGCGATTGAGCGGCAACGTCAAATCCAACAACAGGCTCAGGAAAATCTACGTGTTGCCCAGGAAGCCCAACAGCGCGCTCAGCAAGCGGCGATTGAGCGGCAACGTCAAATCCAACAACAAGCTCAGGAAAATGTTCGCCGCGCGCAACAGGCTCAACAACAAGCCCTTCAGGCGGCTCAGGAACGACAACGCCAAATCCAACAGCAGGTTCGCACAAATGTACAAACCGCTCAACAAAATCAGCTTCGAGCCTATGATAACGCCATCACCCTCCAGAATCAGGCGCTGAATCGCGTTCAGGGCGGCCCCACCGATTTACAGCGTCAGGTACAGCAGCAGGGCCGTGAGAATATCGTTCGCGCTCAAGCCTTGCAACAACAAAACCTCGCCCAGGCCCGGGAGGCCCAGCGCCAGGCACAACGCATCGCTCAACAAAACCTGGCACAGGCGCAGCAGGTTCAGCAGCAGGTGACGCAACAAGCCAAACAAAACCAGCGCGCCGCTCAACAAAATGCCGTAGCCGCACTCGAGACAACACATCAAGTTCAACGACAGGCGCTTGATACCGTGCAAACCATACAGGATATCGTTCGTCAACAGCCTCGCGTAGACCGCCCGGAACGTAATCAGCCCAATGATCCAGGTCATTACGGCGGTAGAGGAGATCGTCCGCAGGATGATTACAACCGGCCATCGCCGCCAACCGATCATTACGGCCGAGGCAATCAAGGCCGGCATGATGATTCTTATGGAAGAAATAACGGTTATCATCAAGGCCAAAGCAATTATGGTCGCGGGAGCAGGCGTTCTCGACCGGTTGTTCTCGAACGTGATGTTACCATTATCAATAACGATGTTACGGTGATAAATCCTTATGACTGCCCGATGGTCAATGTGCAGCCCGCTTATGTGGGCGATTACGAACCGGAGAACATAGGGTATTACGGCGAATATGAACCTGAAAACTGTGATCTCATCCAAGGCAGATTCATCATCGACCCGGAAGTGTATGAATACAATCCTTATGATTCCTACGAGGCTATTGACGCCCGGATTATCATCCATCCCGCCGGAACGATCTCTCGCATCATAACTTTGGGCGCCATAAAGCCAACGCGTTGGGAGCTTCTCTTCAAACGGTGCTGGCTCCATTATGGCACGCCCTACAGCTATCACCGAGCGGTCTATTACTGGGGACAATATCGGCAGTGGTGGTGGGATTACTACCTGCCGCAAACCTGCTGGGGAGGCTTATGGCTGAATATGGCTTTAGGCTTTTAAATCTGAGTTTTGAACTCAGAAACAAACAGGCCTTCACGATCCTCCGAAGGCCTGTTTTTTTAGTTCCGGCGTCAACCTTATATTCGGTATTTTCATTTAGACTGATTGACAAATTATAATTCTATGTTTATGGTTAGCTACCATGGACGTTTCAATTTTGAGTATTTTTACCCTTATTTTAGCCGAAATCGGCCGATTCTGGCGTTTTGCCTTCGGCGTTTTCGCAACTTCGGTGCGTTTCTGGAAAACGGGCAGTTTCGCGCGGGATTATCGCGGCCGGGCGGCGCGAGGTCGTCTTTGGCAGCAAATGCATGAGATTGGAACACAATCGGTCCCTGTGGTAATGGTTACGGGCGCGTTTGTGGGCATGACGCTGGCGGTGCAGGGATTCAGCCAATTCGAAGGCATCGGGTTGCAGGATCGTTTGGGCAGCGTCATCAATATTTCGGTGGTCAAGGAGCTTGGCCCGGTATTGGCGGCCCTGATGGTCGCCGGGCGGGTCGGCGGGGCGCTGACCGCCGAATTGGGCGCAATGGCCATTACCGACCAGATTAACGCCGTCCGGGCGATGGGGGCCGATCCCGTGGCGCACCTGGCCGTGCCGCGTTTTCTCGCCTGCGTACTGCTGACGCCGTTGTTGACGGTTTACGCCGATCTGCTGGGCGTGCTGGGCGGATATTTAATAACCGTGGTTTATTTCGGGGTAAACGCCGAGGCGTACTGGCGGTTCAGCGCCGAGGTGGTGGAAAAATGGGATTTGTTCGTGGGCATTGTCAAAGGCGTGTTTTTCGGGGGAGCCATCGCCCTGATAAGCTGTTTCAAGGGATTTTACTGCAACGCCGGCGCCCGCGGCGTGGGCAGGGCCTGCACCGAAGCGTTTGTCTATAGTTTCATCGCCATTCTCGCGCTGGATTTTATTCTTGCCGTATTCTTCAAGGCTCTTTACCAAACTCTTTGGGGCGTGCGGCTGGTGTTCTGATGAGCGATACCAATCATCACAATCTGTTCGAGTTGCGCGGCATCAGCAAATCCTTCGGCCGTCAACAGGTGTTGCGCGGCATCGATCTGGAAATCCCACGAGGGAAAACAACTGTTGTGATCGGCGCCAGCGGCTGCGGCAAAAGTGTTTTACTCAAACACCTGATCGTTCTTTTACGCCCGGATCACGGCAACATTTTCTTTGATGGGGAACGGATCGACAATCTCCGGGAAAATCGCCTGATCGATGTTCGCCGGCGAGTAGGTTATCTTTTTCAGGCCGGGGCGCTGTTTGACAGCCAAACGGTCGCCCAGAACATCGCCTTCAGCCTTATTGAACATACTCAATATACTCCGGAGGAAATCAACCAACTGGTGCGCGACAAACTGGAACTGGTGGGCATGGCGGGTTTTGAGCAACGCTTACCGAGCGAGTTATCCGGCGGCCAACAGCGTCGTGTGGCTCTGGCCCGCGCCATCGCCCTTTCGCCTGAAGTCATCCTTTACGACGAACCCACCACCGGCCTGGACCCGATCCGCGCCGACATCATTAATGAATTGATTATCAAACTGCAACGCGGCCGCCTGATTACCTCGGTCGTTGTTACGCATGACATGAACAGCGCCTACAAAATCGGCGACCGCATTATCATGCTGCATAACGGTGAAATCATCGCCGACGGCGACCCTGAGGCGATTCAACAAAGTGAGCATCCCGACGTCCGCCGATTCATTCGCGGAGAAAGCCGCCGGGAAGACCATTAGTTATATAAGGATAACGCCATGACGGACAAATCACGTAACCTGCTCGTTGGCGCTTTCGTGGTCATCGGACTGGGAGCGCTGGGTTGGCTTATTTTCAAATTCGGCGACATGCCGCTGCTGGTCTCGCAATATCATTCGCGCAGCGTAAAGATTTACTTTCCCGCTGCGCCGGGCATCAAACAGGATGCGCCGGTGCTGTTCCGGGGTTATCCTGTCGGCCAGGTGGCGGAGGTTAGACCGCCGGCTTTGTTGGCCGATCTTGTAAATTCACAAGAGGAATACTATCAGGTCATTGTGATTGTAGCTATCGGCATGGATTATCAAATTCCTTCCGAGGCCGTTCCCAAAGTTTATCGTCGCGGATTGGGCGGCAGCTATATCGAGTTCCAACTTCCTCAGACGCCTCAAAGCGGCCGATTGATCGCTGACGGCGACACTCTCAAAGGCGTCCTCGCCGAATCCAGCGATTTTCTATCCGAAGGCACGCAACAAAAACTCGACGAGTTGATTACCTCCATGAACAGCATCGTCGGTAAACTGGAAAGCCAGCTTACGCCCATTCCGCCGGAAGTGGCCGATGCAAATCCGGACCAGGTTCAGGCCAACGTCACCACCGTCTTCATGCGGCTTGACAAAGCGTTGAAAAACATCAATGATCTCATCGGTGATCAGCAGGCCCAGCAGGATTTCAAACAGGGGTTGGCTAATTTTGCGGCCCTGGCCGAGCGCCTTAACCTGGTTGCCAATCAGGCCGAACAGCTTGCCAATGACGCCAGCGCTCTGGTCAGCCGCAGCGGGCAAACCATGGAGAAAATCGACCAGACCGTCGGCCGCATCGACACATCCATGCAGCAAACGGCCCTACGCATCCAGAACGCCGCTGATGAACTCGCCGGCACGTTAAGCCAGACGCGCGACCTTATCGCCGGCGTCGCCAAAGGCGAAGGCACTCTTGGCAAGCTCACCCATGACCCGCGCCTTTATGATGCGCTTACCGACACCGCCGAAAACCTCAACAAAGCCCTGACGGAGCTTCGCAACCTGCTGGCGGAATGGAAAGAATCCGGCGCCAAGGTGAAATTAAAGTAAGGTTTCATCTCCCGAGCCGCTGCGAAAACCCTGCAAATCGAGTGTGATGTATATGAAACCCAGGTCGCGCAGGCCGTCCGTGAGCAAGGCGCGCATATCATTCGCCGCCAGCGCCGCGATGAATTCCGCCGGCGCTTCGATGCGGGCCAAATCGCCATGATGCCGCACCCGCAATGACAGCTTATCAACATCCTGCACCCGCCCCAGTCGATTTAGCGCCTGACTTAACACACCCCGCACGAAGGTTTCCGCCTTCTCCACCTGCTCCAGCCGCCGCGGCGTAATTTCCAGGCCATACGCCAGCCGCGTCGCCAGGCACGGATCGGCGGGCTTATCCCACGTCGGCAATCCCAATTCCCGGCTGATGGCCCGCACGTCGGCCTTGCTCAATCCCGCCTCAATCAGCGGACACACCACGCCCATTTCTTCCACCGCCCGGTTGCCCGGTCGGTAATCATTCAGGTCATCCACATTGTGCCCGCACAACACTGCATCATACCCTCGCTCACGGGCCAGTTGCGCCAGCACCGCGAAAATATCCCGTTTGCACACATAACACCGGTCAGGCCGGTTAGCCGTAAACGCCGGAATGGCCATTTCCCTTCGCTCAATAAGCTCCACCTCCACACCCAATTCTCGCGCTGTCGCCGTGGCCCGCGCAATTTCCGCGTCAGGGATCAACGGGCTGACGCCCAGACAAGCCCGCACATTTTTCTCGCCCAGCGCATCCACCGCCGCTCGCAATACCAATGTGCTATCAACCCCGCCCGAATATGCCGCCAGCACTCGCCTGAATCGCGCTAGCGACTTTTTCAACCGCTCGTACTGTTTGGAACAACGGGACTTAATCATTCCCATAATAATCCTGCAGCGCCTTAACGCCCCAATTGGCTTTTTGCAGCGCCGCAATGGCCGTACAGGCCGCCTGCGCGCCGGTTATTGTCGTAATTGTCGGAATGCGGTGCATAAACGTCGTGGCTCGAATCTTTCCCTCATCCGTCGCCAGGCCTTTGCGAGTGGGCGTGTTTATGACCAGCGAAACATCGTCATTTTTGATATAGTCGAGAATATTCGGCCGGCCGTACTGAATCTTGGGCAACACGGTCACGACAAGTCCGTTCTCTTTTAAAAACTCTCCCGTACCCGGACTGGTCAAAAGTGTAAAGCCCAGCTTCGCCAGGGATTGCGCCACCGGTAGAATCTGCAAACGGTCTTCCCGGCGAACGGAGATAAAGACATTTCCCGATAACGGCAGCGGCGGCGACGCCGCCATCTGGCTCTTGGCAAATGCGAGCGCAAATGTTTTATCAATACCCATGACCTCCCCGGTGCTGCGCATCTCCGGCCCCAGGATAATATCCACGCCCGGGAATTTTGCAAACGGAAAAACGCTTTCCTTGACCGAAACGTATGTCGGCACAGGCGCTTCATGAACGCCCAGTTCCGCCAGCGTCTTGCCGGCCATGACTTTCGCCGCCAGCTTCGCCCACGGTACGCCTGTCGCTTTCGATACAAACGGCACCGTCCGCGACGCCCGCGGATTCACTTCCAGCACATACACCTGCCCATCCTTAACGGCGTATTGGACATTCATTAGCCCCCGCACGTTAAGTCCTCGCGCCAGCTTGACGGTTTGCTCGCGAATATCCTTAATCACACTCGCCGGCAGCGAATACGGCGGCAGCGCACAGGCCGAATCGCCGCTGTGAATGCCCGCCTGTTCGATATGCTCCATAATGCCGCACACCAGCACTTGCTTGCCGTCGCTGATGGCGTCGCAATCGACCTCCGTCGCCATGTCGAGAAACTTGTCCACCAGTACGGGATGATCACGGCCGACCGTCGAAGCATCCACCGCGTTGGCCATGTAGCGGTCAAGTTGTTGCTCGTCCGCAACAATCTCCATCGCCCGCCCGCCCAGCACATAGCTTGGCCGCACCAACACCGGATAACCGATACGGGCGGCAATCTTTCGCGCCTGGTCAATGGTCGTGGCCGTGCCGTTTTCCGGCTGGCGCAAACCCAATTGTTTCAACAACTTTTGGAATCGCTCCCGGTCTTCAGCCAAATCAATGCTATCGACACTCGTGCCAATAATCGGCGCGCCCGCATCCGCCAGCGACCGCGCCAGATTCAGCGGCGTTTGCCCGCCGAACTGCACGATCACGCCTTTGAGTTTATCGCCCATCTTTTCGCAGATATTGAGCACATCCTCGAACGTCAGCGGCTCGAAAAACAACATATCGCTGGTGTCATAGTCGGTGCTGACGGTTTCGGGGTTGGAGTTAACCATGATCGACTCAAAACCCAGTTCCCGCGCTGCGAACGCTGCATGAACACAGCAGTAATCGAACTCAATCCCCTGCCCGATGCGGTTCGGCCCGCCGCCGAGAATCATGATTTTGGGTTTGTCCGTCACACGGATTTCGTCATCGCTCCGCGTCTCAAATTCGCCTCTCGCGTTCATCACCTTATAAGGCGTTTCGTATGCGGAATAATAGTACGGCGTATAAGCTTCGAATTCCGCCGCGCAGGTATCAACCAGTTTATATCCCGGTACAACCCCCAATTGTTTACGCCGGGCACGGACTTCCATTTCCTCGCAGCGGTATAAATGCGCCAACTGATAATCGCTATAACCCCACTGTTTGGCCTGACGCAATGTCGCCTCCGGCACATCCGCAAGCTGTGCATACTGTGCCAACTCGTTCTCGAAATCAATTAGTTCCTTGATATTCGCCAAAAACCATGGATCGATATGCGTCAGTTGGTTAATCTGCTCTATGCTCCATCCCATTTTCAAGGCATAACGGATATAATACAATCGCCCCTGACAAGGCTGAATGAGTTTACGTTTAAGGTGTTCTAGTGGGATAGGGTAGGTTGTCTTGATCGGACCGCTGTCGCGGGCCGCGACGTCTTCCGCCGTTTGTTTATCTTCACCCCGCTGATGCCGCAACCATTTGTCATTATGGTCCAGCCCCAACCCGAACCGCTTGACCTCCATCGATCGAATTCCTTTTTGCAGCGATTCCTTAAACGTTCGGCCGATGCTCATTGCTTCGCCCACGCTTTTCATCTGCGTAGTAAGCGTTTCATCGGCTTCCGGGAACTTCTCGAATGTCCAGCGGGGTATCTTCACTACGCAATAGTCAATCGTCGGTTCAAAGCACGCGGGAGTCTCCTTGGTAATATCGTTGGGAATCTCATCCAGCGTATAACCCACCGCCAGCTTCGCCGCAATCTTGGCGATGGGAAATCCCGTCGCCTTACTGGCCAGCGCGGAGCTGCGCGACACACGCGGATTCATTTCCACCACCACCATCGCCCCATCGGCCGGATTCACCGCAAACTGGATATTTGACCCACCCGTCTCCACGCCAATCTCGCGGATTATGGCGATGGCCGCATCCCGCATCAACTGGTATTCCTTATCCGTCAGCGTCTGTGCCGGCGCCACCGTTATCGAATCGCCCGTATGCACCCCCATTGGGTCAAAATTCTCAATCGAACAGACAATCACCACGTTGTCGTTCTTGTCCCGCATCACCTCAAGCTCATACTCTTTCCAGCCGATAACCGACTGTTCGATGAGCACCTCGTTGATGAGCGAATAATCCAGCCCGCGGGCGACAATCTCCTCGAACTCCTGCTTGTTATAAGCAATACCGCCGCCCGTACCCCCCAGGGTAAACGCCGGCCGGATAATCGCCGGCAGTCCCACCTCCTCCAGCACCTTGCGGGCGTCGTCCAGCGTATATGCCAAACCCGAGTAGGGCAGCTTCAGCCCAATCCGCTCCATCGCGTCGCGAAAAAGTTTGCGATCTTCGGCTTTGTGGATTACTTCACGGTTGGCTCCGATCATCTCCACGTCGTATTTCTCAAAGACTCCTGCATCCGCCAGTTCGACCGCGATATTTAAAGCCGTTTGGCCGCCTAGAGTCGGCAGCACCGCATCGGGCCTCTCCAGCGCGATCACCTTTTCCACCGCTTCGGCCGTTATCGGCTCAATATACGTCCGGTGGGCGAATTCCGGATCGGTCATAATCGTCGCCGGGTTGGAATTCACCAACACAATCTCATACCCCTCCTCCCGCAGGGCTTTACAGGCCTGGGTGCCTGAATAGTCAAACTCACATCCTTGCCCGATCACAATCGGACCCGACCCGATAATCAGTATCTTCTTGATATCGCTACGCTTAGGCATGTTTCCTCGTGACACTGAATCTTTGACAGCGCTCGGTCTAAAATCGCTACAAGCTACTGCAAACCCCCCGCCCGGAAAAGTCAAAAGTTAAAACAAATATCGGCGCGGTCGCCACATGCGCAAAAAACCGGCAGTGAGGTTCGCTCTTCTCACTACCGGTTCAAAGATCAACCTTCCGCATGAACACCCTCCAAATAATAATGCCATGCCGGAAGTAATATATATTTCAGCAACTCACGCTGCGTGACGACGGCGACGTCCCAACACCATCAACACACCGCCCAGGCCCAACAAACCTAATGTCGCCGGTTCGGGAATTTGCGTCGGATCAGCCCAGATCAACAATGTTAGATTTGGGCCGGTCCAGTCCTCTTGGTAACTATACGGCAATGTCTCCGGCGGCAGAACGGTTATGCCGGACGTAGTGGCGTCGACACCACTTTGATTGGGATATGCCGGATTAAAGCCCCATTGAGCACCACCAAAATAGCCAACATCAACGCTGTAACCTGGCGCCACGTTGAAAACACCTCTACCGAATGCCGAATTATCACCCGTTGGATCTTCCGTATACCAAGCCAGGGTTCCGCTTAGATTTAGCACTTCACTTCCCCCGTCTGTGGACACCAAGCTCCATGTACCGGCGGTAAAACGGGCTGAACCGGAATTATCCACCATATTTGTCCAACTGGCGCTAAGTGTTGTACTATCGGGATACCATTCACTCCCACCGTCACCGTATAGCACAATATCAATATCATTACCTGTCCACGTCAATGTGGAATCCGCATCCGGCTCGGCTTCGGTGAAGGCCGCACTGAGACCTGTAGCTAAAGTAACCACAATTTTTTCAATTTCTTGGGGTTGGCCCTGGACGCTATTCACACCTGCTACAAGCAATAGCGCAAATAAAACACAAAAAACACGTTTTGACATTTTCCTTTCCTCCAATATTATTCCGTAATGAATTTTCTCACCCGATTTCAAACGATATTACCAACAATAAGCTCTCCAATTTTTTTACATTACACGACACGACGACGTTTGGAAATCAGCAACGAACCCAAACCCAACAAAACCACACACGTCGGCTCGGGAACCGTTGTGTCGAGTTGAATCCTGCTGCCAAAACCATAAATGATTTTCGATTGAAAATCCTCAACAGCGTTACCGGGATTACCTGGTTGTACACAAGAAGAGAGCGTAAAAACAGATGTAAAGTCAGTCGGATCATATATCATCAATCCGGTCTCTGCCCCGGTAAGCAGTTCACCGCCGGTGATATGAACCTCCTGAACGGATTTAATCGTATTTAATACTACGTTGTCTTCTTCAGCGATAAAACCATCTTGAACAAAGGTCACTTCCAACAACGTTCCTGTCCAGGATAATGGCCCGTCTTTTTCCTCGATTGTTCCCTCAAGCGTCAAAACCGCTCCACTCGTGAAGGTGGCTTTGGCGTGCGTCGGATTACCGACCGGGGTGCTCAAATCTGCTATCAACGTTGATGCGTCGGTCATGGAAATCGTAAGATTCCTTAAGTCATATTCAAAATTTTCGTGAAAATCGACCTTTACATCACCGGCGTCGCTTGATTTGTACAAAGGGGAAACACCATCACTGGCGACCAAGCGAAAATCCCCATCGTAAAAACAATAATTTACAGGATTTAAATATGCTGCCGGCAAAACAACCACGATATTCGTAACGTAAGCCGCCTGTGCCGCGGCCGCCAAACCCATCACCACCCCCACCCACATGATTATCTTACTGCCACGCATGGCACTATCCTCCTCATCCTCTTTTGCACCGACATTGCTAACTGCAAGCAAATACCTCTAGGGCATAAAAAAAGAGAGTTGCTCCGCCTCATACGGGCAGCGCGACTCTCTCTCCGCTTGCTCCATCAATATCTAGCTTCCGGGATAACTCCGGACCTTCCTTATAATAACCTCAAAAGAGTTCTCTTGCCAAGGAAAAAAATGATTTTTTACATATATTTAGTTAAATTCTATATCTTCTTTTTTTATAAAGAGTTACGATAAATCCACTAGCAATAAAAAGCCAACTTGCCGGTTCAGGCACCTCCGTTGAATCACCCTGGCCCGGCATTCCGAACGCCGATGGGTCGCAGTTGCCGATATTTTTGCTGATCAGCCACATATCATAACTATTGATTTGTCCATCTTGGTTCACATCCGCCCCATCAAGGTATGTTGTGTCGCCAAATACCGCTCCCACGCACAGGCTGGCTAAGTATAGATCAAGACTGGTTACATACCCGTCAAAATCAACATCTCCACACAAACGATCGGGGTTTGACAGGCCGCCCGGACAATACGCATAACGCATTAGGGGATCACCAATTACGACTTCACTCCAACTCAGGAAAGGCAGGGCTGTAAAGGCCGCTTCCACAAACGTCATATCGGCAACGCCGTCTCCGTCATGATCGGCAAAGAGATTATATAACAGAAATTCATTGTCCACGATGGCGTCCGAGAGCGGCTCGAAGGCATGGCCGATTGCGCCGCTGCCGCCGATGGAAATAAAATCCACGATTTTTCCCTGGCCGGTGGCGATGTCGCTGAACATCGTTACGGCGTTAAAGCTTTCGATGGAATTAAAAACCGCTCCATAAGCCAAATCAAAAAGAGCGCCTCCTTCGGGACCGTCGTGAAGCAGGTAATCACTCAAACTCCCTTCTTCACCGTTACAGCCATAATTTACAACCGCTACAGCGGCCTGATCCGGTCCAAGGTCCGCCTGGCTGGTGCGGTAGCCGGGTCGCTGGTCATACAAAACGGAAAGGTTATTGGCCGTGGGCATCGTGGCTGTAACCGCTTCGTTTTCAACAATCCATTGGCCTGTCATTCGATAGTAGGCATAGGAAAAATCATCCCTGCTGGAAGGCATCGTGATATCGGGAGGTTGGGGCGTTTCGGGATTATACGTGTTATAGGCAACGTTTTTGTTGACGTTGAATATCTTATTATAATCAAGCCCCCATCCGCTGATATCATCAATAACCGCGACGGCCTGGTCGATATTGATGCCGAATTCGGTGCTGCTGGCGCGACGGGAACGTTCCAGCATATCGTGAACGGCGAAAACAGCATCGTTGCCATTTTGGGTTTTTGGCCCATCCAGACGACAGGTTAGGTAAATATCACCCGCGGAAAGATTGCGATTGTTGTATCCGTAGCCGGCGAATTGCCCTTCCACCGTGGGCGCCACACCCGTGCTTACCAATGGACAACACCAGTTGAGATTCTGACGGTTATCAATGATGTCGCGATCAAAAACGTCTATGGGACTGCTGCGATAACCCTGATACGGATTAACCAGCCGATTTCGCGTATCCAATGCTGTCGGAGATGCAGGATCAACCTGCCACAAAACCGCCAATTCCGACTCAACCGACGCCGCGGCGACATAACCCACATCATAAGGATTATATGGAGTGGAACCACCCGAACGAACAAGATTCGGATATGCACTATCCGAAATACGATACGGCAATCCCGCAGTGGTTACGATAGACTTGGTTGCATTAACAGAATTATGATCCAGAAGATGCTGACGTATCGGTTGAGCTATTTTGGATTCAAAATCATTACGACTAACAATTTCATTAGCGGGATTCAAAGCCGCATCCGGAAGACCGGAAAGGTAAACAATCTGGTCATCGGTGATGGAAGGATAATACTGCCGGTATAAATCCGCAACGTAAACGCTGGTGGGACTATCCTGATTAACAACCAGAAGCAGGTCCTGCGCCTGCAATTGTCCATAAACGGGCGCAGTTAATAAAAACAGCATACATACAATGGATAAAGAATAAGACATTTCCCCCTTGAACCTGACGACTCGCACCATCCCGGCCTCCTTTGTTCCGTCGTCCGAAGAATATCGGTCCCAACGGCGCTCCAGTCACCCCCGGTACCTTCGCTGAACTTGCTTTTTGCACAACACCGGAATAACAAACTTGCAGGATTATTTTCGCCTATTATGGCAATTATCGTCAAGAAAAATTTGGAAAAAAGCTAAAAATCCATGAAATCAGTTCATAGAGTACGTCCAAAGCCAGTTTTCGGCCAGAAACGCCAAATCCAGAATATCCACCCACCCGTTGCGATCCATATCCTGGGGCGCTAGAAGGGTTTTACTCAACCAATTTTGGGTAAATTGGACAAAATCGGTAATATCAACCTGGTCATCGTTATTCAGATCCGCCACATTTCCAGCGAGCGACGTAGATTGACTGGCCTGAGAGGTTCCTCCATAAGCCCCTATATTAACAAGTCTTCCATGAGGCCAAAGTTCCCTGACGATATGTTCATTGGGATCTCCGGCGTCGATGGCGGGACTATCAACATCATCCAATACCCATGCCCCCGTCTGGGGAGAATTTAGCCAATTTTGCATAAGCAACGCCAAATCAACAACATCCACGATATTATTCCGGTCCAGGTCGCTCGCTATGTCAGGACCGGTTTGCATCCAATCGCCGGAAAAGCAAATAAAATCCCCAAGAGTCACTTTTCCGTCATCGTTAAAATCACAGGAACGGTAGAAATCCGGATCCCACCTTCCGATAGTGGAACGAAGATGGTAATTGCTGGCGGTAACGGAAGGTTCCTGGAGGGCGAATTGCGGATTTTGGGTGATATTACCCAATCCCAGCCAGTTTAAAACACCATAACTATTTGTGAAAACTCCCGTCTCGCCTCCGCTGACGCAACAATAGGCAACGGTTAAAACGGCCGGATGCTGAAAATCCCCTTCAATCGCCAACTGTCCGCCCTTGTCCGCCTGGTTGCCCCAAACTATCGAATTTTTCAAATATAATACGCTATTGGTGCACAACAGGCCGCCGCCATCATGCCCGGCGGAATTATCTGCAATAGTAAAATTCTCCAGAGTTAAATTATGACTATCAACAACCCAAACACCGGCGCCGTCACTGGCTTCGTTGCCGGCGATGATAATATTTCTCAAAATGGCGCTTTGACCCTCCCCTGTAGCCTGGATACCCCCTCCGGAACCGTAACTGACGGTATAACAACCAATAAACACGCACTCGGAGATTTCCGGGCTATTACCGTTCATGTCCAGGTATAATCCGCCGCCAAAGGAGCCGTTATTATCCTGAAAGATACACCTGTTCACAATAGGATTACAGTCGCCGCATAAATAGCCTCCCCCCCCAAAAGTACCGTTATTATTCTGGAAAACACAATCGCGAATTACGGGATTACTATCGACAGTAAAGTAGAATCCGCCACCGTTGCCCAGCGTGTAATTGCCTTCAAAACGGCAATTTTCGATAACCGGCGACGCCTGATTCTGACCATAAACCGCACCGCCGGCGGCATAAGAACGGTTTTCCTGAAACATGCAATTCCGCATGGTTGGGCTGGCGCCATCGCAAAATACGGCGCCTCCAACCGATGGCTTACTGGTGGCGAGAGGAATAACTTCCTCCGGGCCATAACCATCTATAAACGTGATTCCTTCCACAACAGCTTCAGAGGTTTCATTATGTGCAAAAGAGATTCCCCGATGAGGATTATTTAACGTCCCCTGGCAGTTAATAATACAGTTTTCAGGGCCTTTATCGCTTTGGAGATGGATATGACGTGTTTGACCGCCGCCAAGCCCGTCGGCAAAATCCAAATCGACGTTTCCCGGACCTTGATAAACACCATCAGCAAGAATGACCTTATCCCCATCCACACAGAGGTTAACGGCATTCTGAATGGTGCGTTTGGGTCCATTGGGATCGCCTGGCACGGATGAGGTCCCATTCCAGGCATCGTTTCCAAACACCGGATCCACGTAGAATGTTGATGCTTGCACGCTCAGTCTGGACAATGCAGCCAGCGCCCCCATAACGCACAACAACCCAATCCGGCTCAACATGAGCCACGAACCTCCTCTGTAACGCGGGCAGGCTCTTTCTCCTCCAAAACTTATACTCATCAGTTATGTTACCAACAGATTTGCATAAAATCAACCATATCAATAAACAAGCCTGTTAAAAACAAAGCCGAATCTATCTTAACTATTTGCCAATAAAGGAGTTACTGATAACACGTCACTCAATCACTCCCTTTTAACCTTGACCCGGCTTATAATGGAAGTTAGATTGCATTGTTCTTTTTGACAAAATAAGGTATTACTTGACCAATAGCAGGAACTTAGAGCGAATGACACAATATGGCGGAACGTCACAGAGAAGGATTCTGGATTAATTTTAAACGGCTGTTTATCCGCGGCCTGGCGACGGTCCTACCGACGATCCTGACCATTGTCTTGCTCGTTAAATGTTACGAATTTGTCCAGGATAACATCAGTAGGTACATAACCGAGGGGGTAATCCATATTGTTCACGGTGCGGTGGAAAATTATCCGGAAATCACCACAGAAGACCGCAAAGATTACTTCCAGGAACATAAACTGACCGAGCAAGATAACGATCCCGCTCTCGAAGACGAGATACGTCTGTGGAAATTACGACAAACCTGGAGTCACGGCCCGCGATCTCTGGTTGGATTCCTGCTGGCGATCATTATGGTTTATTTTATCGGTTTTTTCCTGGCCAGTTATCTGGGTCGTAAAGTCTGGCAGGTGTTTGAGCATATTTTTATGCATACGCCCGGCTTCAAGCAATTATATCCCTATATTAAACAGGTAACTGAGTTTTTATTCGGGGAACGACATATTCAGCGATATACTCGCGTCGTGGCGGTGGAATACCCTCGTAAAGGCATCTGGTCGGTCGGCTTGGTCACCGGCGGCGGATTGACACGACTCCGCGACCATCTTCAGGAAGATCTACTGACGGTTTTTATTCCCAGTTCCCCCACGCCTGTAACGGGTTATGTTATTACCGTCGATAAAAATGACGTCATCGACCTGCCTTTGACCATTGAAGAAACATTACGATTTTGCATCAGCGGCGGAGTCATAACACCCCAACATCCCTTATCCGCCGAACTGACCAAAGCCGCCATCCCCGATAAGGATAAACTTATTCCTCCCCAAACACAAAATAGCTGACTTCCCCGGAGAACAAGGTATTATTAGCAGATATAGAAAGGAGCACAACTAACGTGAATATCACTCTTACCGGCAGGCATATGGATATAACGGATGCTCTGCGGTCTTATGCCGACAAAAAACTGGACCGGTTGCGCCGCATGGCTCAACGCGTTTCCGAAATCGAGGTTATTCTGAGCGATGAGAATCAGAAACACCGTTGTGAAATCATTCTGCGGATCGACAACGCTCCGCCCATGGTCGTCCATGAAACCGGCGACGATATGTACGCCTGTCTGGACGGCGCCGTGGACAAAATCGAACGGCAATTAGCGCGACATAAAGAACGGACCCGCAATCACAAAGGACGCACCGGCGCCGGCGAAGCAACCGCGGGCATTATCGAGACACAGGAGTAATTATTAATGAACCTCTGCGAGTTTATGGTTCCTGAGGCTTTTGTACCGCATTTGGAAGGGACCAAACGTGACGATATTATTCGAGAACTGGTCAACGGCCTGGCGCAGGCCGGCGCTATCAAGACGGAAAACATCGAAGATATTATCCTGCGCCTGATTGATCGTGAAAAACAAGGCAGTACAGGCATCGGCAAGGGCATCGCCGTCCCCCATATCAAGCATCCCAGCGTCGCCCGTATTGTGGGCACCATCGGTTGCAGTCGGGCGGGCGTCGATTTTGCCTCCCTGGATAAGGCGCCGGTTTTTTCCGTGTTGTTGCTGCTCAGCCCGCCGGATAATCCCGACCGACATCTTGAAGCCATGGAAAGCCTCTTTGGCCACTTGCAGCGGGACATGTTCCGCAAGTTTCTGCGCCAGGCGGACTCGCGGGAAACGCTGGTTGATTTGATTCAAGAAGCCGATGAGAGCAATTCCTCTCCCCGGAAAAAGTAATCAAAGGGACATCATGGGGCCGCAACCGACCGCCGAACGAGTAATTGAAATACGCAGCAGTGAAGGGCTTCATATGCGTCCCGCGATGCGCTTCGTTCAACGAGCCAGCAGTTTCGCCAGTTCCGTCTCCCTCATCAAGGGGGATCTGACGGTGGACGGTAAAAGCATTATGCAGGTGACCATGCTGGCGGCGACCAAGGGAACTCAAATTCGATTATGCACCAAAGGCCCCGACGCCGTTGAAGCCGCCGACGTGTTGGCGGAATTGTTGGCCCATGAAACCTCCGAAACTCCGACAAATTAAATGGAAATATTAAAAGGCATAGGTGTTTCGTCCGGCGTGGCGATCTGCTCGGCGGTGCTGCTGGACGCCGAAGAATATCGTATTCCCCGGCGTCAGATCGCGGCGACGGTGGTTCGCGCCGAGCAACAGCGATTGCGTCAAGCCTTTAGCCAGGCCGCTCAGGAAGTCGCCGGACTGCAGAACGCCCAACAGGAATTATGGGACAGTAAAATCAAGGACATCTTCGCCGTTCATCTGCACTTCCTCCGCGATCGCACGCTGCGGCGGCAGATTGCCGATCTCATCGAACAACAGCATTACTCGGCGGAATACGCCGTGAGCGTCGTTCTGCGCGACGTGGCCAAGCATTTTTCGCAGGCGTCCGACGCTTACATTTCCGAGCGCGTCAATGACATTTATGATATCGAAAAACGTCTCATTCGCCACCTCATCGGCCAGCGCCGCGAAGACCTCGCTCATCTGAGTGAACCCGTGATTGTCGTCGCTCATGACCTGACGCCCATGCAAACCGCTTCTTTTGATAAACACTACGTTCTTGGCCTGGCGACCGACGCCGGGGGACGCACCAGCCACACGGCCATTGTCGCCCGCAGTTTGAGTATTCCCGCCGTCGTCGCTTTGGGGCAAGTCAGCGAAAAAACCGCCGGCGGGGACACCGTCATCGTGGACGGACACCGCGGCCTCTTCATCATCAATCCCGATGAAGACACCATTAATGAATATCGCGCATTCGAAGCCACTATTCTTGAACATATTCATGAACTCGATGAACTCGCCCAGCAATCCGCCATCACCACCGACGGCGTCACCATCCAGTTATTAGGCAATATCGAATTCCCCGATGAAGCCGACATCACTTTAAAAAAAGGCGGCGACGGCATCGGCCTGTACCGCACGGAATTCCTTTATATCGACGCCGACCATGAACCCACCGAGGAGGATCATTATCAGGCCTATCTCCAGGTTATTAAAATTTTTGGCAATAGTCCCATCACGATTCGCACCCTTGATCTGGGCGCGGACAAATTCACCCAGAATCGCCGGTCCGCCCGTGAACCCAATCCGTTTTTGGGATTGCGCTCCATTCGCTACTGTCTTCGTAATATCGCCATGTTCAAACGTCAGATTCGCGCCATCCTCCGCGCCAGCGCCCACGGCAATCTGAAGTTGATGTTTCCGTTAATCACCAACCTGCTCGAACTCCGTCAGGCCAAATGGCTGGTCGCCGACGCCCGGGAAGACCTCGAGGAGGAAGGCATTCATTTTGACGAAAATATTCAAATAGGCATGATGGTGGAAACGCCCGCCGCGGCGTTAATGGCCGATGAATTCGCCCATGAGGTGGATTTTTTCAGCATTGGCACCAACGACTTAATTCAATATACCCTGGCGGTGGATCGCGGCAATGAAGAGGTGGCCAGTTTGTACAGTCCCGCCCATCCGGCGGTTCTAACGTTACTGCGGCAGGTGATGCAATCCGCCCGCCGCGCCAAAATCGACCTGAGTCTCTGTGGTGAAATGGCCAGCGACGTCGATTATACGGCCCTGTTACTGGGACTGGGATTCACCACGCTAAGCATGGCGGCGCCGATGATTCCCGAAATCAAGCGCGTTATCCGCGCTCTTAGTATGGAACAATGCCGACAAATCGCCCGTAAAGCCGTCGGCTTCGACACGGACAAACAAATTATCAGTTACTTGCGCACGGAAATGCAGAATATTCTTTCTGACGAAACATGATAACACCTTCTGATGAGTTTTATCAATGGGGGGCGTGGTTTACGGTTGAGGCCGAAGCCGCCTGGCTTTCACACCACGATACCTGCCGTCACTGGCAGCGCGCGTTGCGGCGCACGGATTTAAAATTACGCTATTCGTCAGGATTCAATCCGCATCCGAAGATATCCTTGCCGACACCGCGGTCCGTCGGGCAAAAATCCCGGGAAGAGTTGACGCTTTTTGAGACGATTGCTCCCTATGCAACCGAACATCTTCACCGGCGGTTGGCGGAACAAATGCCGGCGAATATTATTTTGGTGCGCAGCGGATATTTTTGTCCGCGCGTGAAGATATATCCCACGGCGGCCGCGTACCGATTACGGCTATCGGCCCGCCTGGACACCCAGGCCCTGGCCCGAAACATCGCCGGCTTCAATAAGGCCGCGGAATGGCCCGTTGTCCGCGCCGCCCACGGCCGACATCCGCAACGCCGGATCGATATCCGAGCCGGCGTCGTAAATCTCACCCTGGATCAGCGGGAACTGTGCTGGACGTTGACCTTCAACGCCGCCGGAACCTGCCGTATTAACGAATTACTCGCAGCCCTTGATATCCCTGATGACGGTATCGAGGAACTGCTTCGAGAACAGGTAAGTTATCGCGTGATACAATCCGGACAAACTTATGAGGTTGCCGACACCGCCGCATTGATGGCGTTGACGCAGTCCGTCGCTTGATTCCGGAATATCTGGAACACGCTAAAAAAACGGAACAATTTACACAGAAAGGGGTAACGACTTTGGCGCGCGAAATGCTAATTAATGTGGCGCAGGAAGAAGAGTGCCGCATCGCCGTCGTGGAAGACGGTCAACTGGAAGAACTGTATATTGAGCGTATTAATGACGGAAGCCACGTCGGCAACATTTATAAAGGCAAGGTGGTCAATGTTGAGCCGAGCATTCAGGCGTGTTTTGTTGATTTTGGCATCGGTAAAAACGGTTTCCTCCATATCAGCGACCTGCAATCGAGTTACTTTCAGGAAAAATCCGTCGAAAAGGAACGCGTGGGGAAAAAACGCCCCCGCCGGGATCGACCGCCGATTCAGGAATGCCTAAAACGCGGTCAGGAACTGATTGTTCAGGTGATTAAGGAAGGCATCGGCACCAAAGGACCGACGCTAACGACATATTTGTCGATCCCCGGACGATTTCTCGTGCTTATGCCCGGCATGAATCGTTTGGGCATCAGCCGTAAAATCGAGGATGACGAAGCGCGCAACAAACTGCGGGATTTGCTCAAACAACTGGAAATGCCCAAGGACATGGGTTTCATCGCCCGCACCGCCGGCATCGACCGCAATAAACGCGAACTGCAGCGCGACTTGAATTATTTGATGCGTTTATGGAATAATATCAACGGCAAAATAAAATCCACCCCTGCTCCCATTGTGTTATATCAGGAATCGGATCTGGTCACCCGCACCCTGCGTGACGTTTTCAACAGCAACATTACCCGCGTCAGTTGTGATTCCGACGCCACCGTGAAAAAAGTGCGCGATTTTCTTCGCGTCGCCATGCCGCGCACGCGCTGCAAGGTGCAGCTTTACACGGAAAGCCGCCCTCTTTTCAGCAAATACGGCATCGAAGAGGAAATCGAGCGCATTCAGGCGCGCCACGTCGCTTTGAAAAACGGCGGTTCGCTGGTCATCGACTCCACCGAGGCGCTGGTGGCCATCGACGTCAACAGCGGTAAATACCGCGCCCACGAAGACGCCGAATCCACGGCTTTCAAGATCAACCAGGCCGCCGTACCGGAAATCGCCCGTCAGTTACGTCTGCGCGATTTGGGCGGCGTTATCATTATTGATTTTATCGACATGATGCAGGAAAAACACCGCCGCGCCATTGAAAAGATATTGCGCGAAGCCGTCGCCCTGGACCGCGCCCGCACCAAGATTTTGCGCATCAGCCAGTTCGGCATCGTGGAAATGACCCGCCAGCGCATGCGCCCGTCTTTTACCCACAGTTCTTACAGCCAGTGCCCGCTTTGCCGCGGTTACGGACGGGTAAAAACTCCCGAAAGCATTTCTATCGAAGTCATGCGGCGGCTGCAAAGTCTGATAAACCGCAATGACATGATGCAAATCCAGGTCACCCTTCATCCCACGGCGGCCTTGTTTCTGCAAAATCAAAAACGCGCCGTGATCGCCGATTTGGAAAAAACCAAAGGACGCGCCATTATCATTGACGCCGATCCTCTTCTGAGCCACAACGAATTCCGTTTCTCCGGGAAAGACGCGCGCGGCAGCGTTATAAATCTCGATGGATAAACGATGATGCTCAATGCGTTGAGTTTTAATGTCGAATCCTATGGGGACGCCCTGGCCGCGGCGCCTCATTCGCCAAACGCGGTTTGCCCATCGGATGACCGGATCGAATACGGATTGTCGATCGTGCGGGAATTATTGGAACGTTATAATACACAAGCGACGTTCTTCTTCTCCGGAGAAATTGCCCGCCGCCATCCGGAGTGGGTTCGGCGCCTCAGTAAGGAAGGACACGAAATCGCCGCTCAACTCATGACCTTTCGCCGTCTTGTGGATATTCCTCCGGAACATTTCCGCGGCGAACTCCAACAATGTAAAACCTTATTGGAAGACCTTATCGACCGTCCTGTTCGAGGTTTTCGTGCTCCCTACTTCAGCATGATCCGGCAAACATTCTGGACCCTTGATGAAATTGTTCATCTGGGATTCAATTATGACGCCAGCATTATCCCTGTCCGCCATGGGGATTTTGGGATTCCCGAAGTACTTCCCAACATCCATAAGCTGACCACTTTGGAACATCAGCATATCACGGAAGTCCCTCCTTTAACTATCGGCTGGACGGGCCATCGCTTTCCTCTTGGCACCACTCCATACCTGCGGCTGATACCGTCAGGTTGGACCTGGCTTTTTATCCGAAGGCGAAACAGGGCGGGATTTCCCACCTTGATTAACTTTAATACCTGGGAATTTGACCCCGCCCAACCCCGTCTGACATTGCCCTGGCTAAAACGTGCTTTCCATTATTACAACCTTAGTGGAACCATCCGCAAACTTAAATACCTTTGTCGCCACGTCCATTTTGCTCCCATCGCTCAGTTTGTTTTTCCCGGCGATTCGCTACTCTCGCCCGCCGGCTAAATACGGCCAAACGCTTTTTCATAACTATTTTGAATAGTGAGATTTATTATAAATACTCAATATCCATCACTAATGTCCTATAAAAACCTCATCTGCGTTGCGTAAACGCAACACCAATATGCCCTTTTTCAGCCGAAAATGTATAACATTCCGCAAAATCCCACTAACAGGAACATGCAAATAATGCCATAACGCATTCATTATTAATAAGTTATACGATTTTTGACATTTATCGGGCTATATTTACTCAAGTCTTGACAAAACGGTACTTGTTTTGCTATATTTAGAGTTGTAGTTCCAGGGTGAGTCTAGGCGCCTTGGTGAGGCCAAGAGAGTAGTACCTTTCCTTTCACCACCTTCAGGAAACAGTGAGTGAGGGAGAGAGGTTCTGTTGTCGTCCCCCTATCAGGCAACAGGTAATCGTGTCCTGTTCTGGGCCGATGCAGGTTGCCGGCGTCGCTGTGACGCGTTCTTTGCGGGTCTGTCCGACCGCGTCGAAACGGTAGATAATCTGAGTCGTACCGAGTCGGATGCGAAGGCACAACCGCCTGCGGTTTTGCTGGTCGCTGGAAATATACCCACGAAGAATCCGAATACGCCGACGCCGGAACTTATCGAATCCTTGCAGCGGTTCCGTCAGAACAATCCGGCCTGTTATATCATCTATCTGGCCGAGGGCGACCTATCCGTACATCAAACCTGTAGCCTGATAAACGCCGGGGTAAATGCCATTATCAATTGTCAATTGCCAGACGCCCCCCAGCGACTTGATGAACATCTCGGCCAAGGCCTACTTTGGCGCCGGCAGCAACAAAAAGATAAATCCCTCAATTTTGACGACCATCAGCTCATTGGCCGGAGCGAAATTTTCCAGCGGGTGATCGCCCAGGCTCATCGCGCTGCGCTGGTTTCAGACGCCCCCGTCCTTATCTATGGCGAATCCGGCACCGGCAAACAACGTCTGGCGGAACTGATTCACCAATTTGACGAAAAACGGTCCACATATCCCTTGGTTTGCGTAAATTGTGCAGCAATCACGGGTTCTTTGGCCGAAAGTGAGCTTTTCGGGCACTGCAAAGGAGCCTTTACGGGGGCTACCCACGACCGGCCGGGATATCTCCGTTCCGCCCACCAGGGGACGGTCATGCTCGATGAAGTCAGCGAACTCACCCCCGGCCTGCAATCCAAGCTGTTGCGGTTTCTCCAGGAAAATCTGGTCCGCCCGGTTGGTAGTGATCGTGAATTCACTGTTGATGTCCGTATCATTGCCGCCACTAATCGCCGTCTTGACCAAATGGTCGCCGACGGCAAATTCCGTCTGGATCTATACCATCGTCTCAATGTCATTTACCTGGAAACGCCCCCTCTTCGCCAGCGCACCGAAGATATTCCTATTTTGTTTAAGGCTTTTCTTCGCAAATATGCACACTATTGTCGGGAATCCATCGAAGATGTTGATCCCGTCGTGTATGACATTATCCGCCGTAACCTTGGCCGGGGCAATATCCGCGAACTCGAAAATATCGTCCGCCAGACCCTCGCCTTCAAGGATCACGGCCGACGCATTGAACCGACCGACCTGCCCGGCCACCTGCTCCGGCGGCCGGAACATGATTTATCTTCCCCTGCGGTGATCCCCGACGATCTCATTGACCAGCTTGCCCAGGGCAGCCGACGGCTTCACGACGCCGTCAACGATTTCGAAAAAACGATGCTTGCCCGCCTTATCAAACGCTGTCCCAATCGCCAGCAACTCGCCCAACGCCTCGGTATTACCCGCCGCACGCTCTACAACAAACTCCGCCAGTATCACCTTGACTAACCCCTCGCACCGCAAGACGAAATTGGTAATTTTTCTTGTCTTTATTAGTAAAGTACGCTTTACTAGTGAACGATACTGGTAACAGACCTGTAACTAGTTCCTGTTGCGGAAGACGCATTTCATAACGCGGGCGGGTTGCCCGCAAGTGTTTTTCGCGTAAAAACGTAGTTGGCGATTCGAAGATGCGCGGGCAGGATGCCCGCGTCACGTTTGGGCAACACACTCTAAAGCTTGAACTCCAAACGGATTTTCGGCAATAATAACTAGCCATTCATTTCAGCGCGGAATTTTTTGACGAAACCGACAGGTTTGTAGCTCATTTTGGCCTGGCGGAGGCCGGGATCGCCGAGGTCCTGTTCGCGGTTAACGGTTTCATATTTTTCGGGCAGGAGGTTGACAAACGTCTGGTTGACGAACTGGTAGATGCCCTTGAAAGTATCGGGGGAGACGGCTTTTTCGAATTTGACCAGAAAGGTGCGGCCGCGATTGATTTCCTCGCCCATGGCGAAGGCGACAGGCCCCTTGTCGATGTAGTAAATCCAGCCGCAAAGCCGGAGTTCCTCGGCTTTTTCGACGGCTTCGCGGGCGGCGGAATAGTCACCGCTGATATCCCGGGCGGCGGACCAGGCGTCGAGAACATGCAGGGCGTCATGGCGGAATTCGGGCAGAAGCGCTCTGCCGGCGGCTTCAAAGGTGTTGACGAATTTATTCACCAGATTTTTTTTACTGTGATACTTATTGCCGCGGAGTTCGGCCAGAGCCTGGCGGGAATAGAGGTAATCGAAGTCGTCGCGGTTCTCCCAGACATGATAACCCCTGGAAGCAATTTGTTGCGCCTGATCGGGGGCAATAGCCTTGAGCTGATGGAATTTTGAGAATAACTCATCAAGCAGTTTCTTTTCCGGCAGTTCGAAGGGCAGCATAAAAACAGGTTGCTCACGGTCGCGGCCCACGAATACGTAATTATCTTCACCAATGCGGGCGATGCGATGATCGTGCTGGTCGTTATGGCGATAAAGGAACATGTTCGAGAAGGTCATCTCGCTGAGGCCGCGGTCATAGCGTTGGAAAAGCGCGTGAAGCGCGGGTCGTTGATCGAGAGTGATTTCGCAGAATTCAGGGTAATCCGTAATCATAATGCACTCATATATCGGCGGCCGTTAAAGCCAGCGTTTGCGTTTGAAGAGAATAAGCATGATAATCGCGGCGACGCCCATGACGATCCAGACGGCCGGATAGCCCCAGCGCCAGGAGAGTTCGGGCATGTGTTGAAAGTTCATGCCATAAACGCCGGCGATGAAGGTGAGAGGAATGAAGATGGTGGCGATGATGGTAAGCACTTTCATGACGGCGTTCATGCGGTTGCTGATGCCGGTTAGATAGATGTCGAGCAGGCCGGCGGTCATTTCGCGATAGGTTTCGACAATATCTACAATCTGGACGATGTGGTCATACACGTCCTTGAGGAAGGTGCGCGTGGCGGGGGTGATAAGCGGCGAATCATCCTCCCGCAAGAGATTATTCACCAGTTCGCGGACGGGCCAGATAGCGCGACGGATGAAAAGGGTTTCACGTTTGAGATGATGAATCAGGTTGAGAAAATCAGGATCGGGATTGCGGGCGACTTCTTCCTGCAAGGCTTCGATGCGATCGCCGATTTTTTCCAGCGTAAGGAAGTAACTATCGACGAGAGCGTCGAGTAAGGTGTAAAAAAGGTAGTCGGGACCGAGCTTACGAATACGGCCTTTATTTTGGCGGATGCGGTCACGGATGGGATCGAAGACATCGCCGGGGGCTTCCTGGAATGTAAGCACCCAACGATCGGTGAGGATCAGGCTGATTTGCTCACTTTGAATATAGTCATTTTCGGGTCGGAGCATTTGGAGAACCGCGTAGATATACCGGTCGTCGAGTTCCACCTTGGCGCGCTGGTCGGTGTGGAGGATGTCTTCCAAAACCAGCGGATGCAGATCGAAACGCTGACCGATGGTTTCGATGACGCCGACATCGTGGAGACCGTCAATATTCAGCCAGGCGACGCCGGCAGCGGGATCGGCCAGCAGGTCGGGGGTAAGGGAAGGGGGCCGGAGGGCGTCGCAGACCGAGTCGGTATAGCGAATCGACTCAATATGGACATGCTCCACCTTGCGCTGACCGGTATGCACCAAGGCGCCCGGGGGCAGGCCAAGTTTGCGAACCTGTTTTTTCATTTGTCGGGCCATGTTGTTCCGGAGGTCGGAATGAAATAATTCTCGCCACGGGTAAATTTACCCGAATGTCGTTACCTTGGCCAAGGTTTTCAACATTTTTCGGAAGAATAAATCAAGTGCAGGCCGCCTTTGCTTCCAACATAAGACCTTGATATAAAAGAAGTTATATATTTAGAATGTAAGTATTAAAAAGCACCAAAATCTACCGGCCAAAGGGCAGGCGAGACGATAATGATTGAAATGACGGTTGAAGCGGAGGAAAGAGGCGGATAGAATGCCGTTTTATAAAGACTTAGGTAACACAAAGTTGTTCAGCTCGTAGTTAAAGTTTATGAAGTCGAATCGTTATTACGCTGTTGTCTGGGTGACATTAACCGCGGCGTTGCTGGCGGGGTGCGGCAACGGGCAATTGCATTCCCGACCGGTGTTTACGCCGGGGCAAACCTGGTCGAATCAGGTGACGATGAAAACCTGGATGGTTTTGCCAATCGGCATTCGCGATGCGGATACGCGAGACACGGCTTTTCGTTTGGACTGCAAGGTGCGCGAGGTGGATACGGATAAACGGGCGCATATCGAGGTGACGATTGCGGAAATCACCGCGGCGATGCATAGCCTGAGCGTGAAATATGATTATGACAGCAAAAAGGACCTTGGTCCTTCAGCAAATAATTCGAGCGATAAAAACACCCAGCGAGGAGAAGGTTTCTCCCGGACGTTCCGGGAATTGGTGGGCCAAAGTTACACGGTGGTGGTTTATCCGGACGGGCGGGCGGAACTGGGGAAACTGAGTGAATTGTTGCAAGCGGCGTCGGTGCGGACGAATGGCGATAATTTCGGCGGGGAACAGGCGGCGGTGGCGTTTTACGAGGAGTACCTGACGGATTATGTCGCGGGGGATATGTTCCCGGGGCGCAAGGCGGAGGCGTTTGAGCCTAATCAGGTTTGGACGGGGCGGATGACGGCAAGATCACCGATGACGCCGCCGATTGCCGTGGTGAAGACATTCAACGTGGAAAGCGTCGATCGCGGTGAAGGGATGGCGAAGGCGGTGGTTTCATACAAGCTGGGCGATGATACAGAGACCCTGACGCCCCAGGCGAAAGGGAGTATGCAAGCCGTAAAAACCATCGGAGAAGGAACAGTGGTGTATGATCTGCGCCAGGGGCGAATGGTTAGCAAGGAAGACAAGATGCGGGTGCAGGTGCAAACCCTGGATCGTCGGCGACCAGAAAGTGAGCGGGCGCAAAAGAACAAGATTTTCTATGTAATGACGCGGAACGTGGTTCCCGTCGAATAATATTGGAAGAATCCGGAAGTCAGAACCCGGAAGTCAGAATAAACAAAGTAAAAAGTGTTTGGCCACAGATTACACTGATGATCGCAAGTAAAGAGAGATTCTTCGCTGCGCTCAGAATGACAAGTACAGGATTTTAGAAGAATTGGATCCGTGTTTATCGGTGAAATCAGCGGCAAAAGAAAATTGCGTGGGTCAGAGACCCACCCTACAAACTATGGAGAATGGATCAATGAAACGTAGCATGGCAGTTTGGGTTGTAGTGTTGGCGGGATTGGCGGTAAGTATGGGGTGCCAGAGCGCACCGGTGTGTAAATACCATGTGGGCGACGTGGACACCGTGAGCTATACGCAAAAAAGCGTATACAAGAACTGGGTGGAGATGCCGGGCAAGGACAAAGACCAGGTGCGGATGCGCACGACGGAGTACACCGTAGTGCTGCGGCGCGAGGTGGAATCGGTGGGCATTGACGGTTCCGCGGTGATGAATGCGACTTTTGAGCAGGTGAAGTTCGATCTGAATATAGATTTTCCGGACAAGGACACGCATGAGTATTACCTGAGCACGCCGGACAAGACCGAATCAAGCCGAGGCGGGGAAGCCATGCTGGGCGGCCGGAGTTTCAAGGTTCGAGTAGCGCCGGACACCACGGTTCTGGAGATAATGGGCCGGGATGCATTACTGGAACAACTGGGCTTGAGTGATAAAAGCACGGGCACGGCGATGTTTTTCGTGTCGGAGGAACAGCTTAAAAAATACCTCGAACGGGACCTGATTCAAAACGCCCCCGGTATGAGCAGCAGGAAGGTTATGCAACCAATTCCCGATTCGATGGTGAAAGCCAAGGCCGTGGAAATGACATACAAGACCGCTCCGGCCATCGGCGACGTGGTGACGATTCAGGCAACGGGCGAAGCGATATTTGTGGTTCCCAAAGGGATGACGGAGCCGGAGCCGCCGGCGGTTTTCGGTCAAAAACTGATTTTTGATAACAGCGACATGCAGGAGTTCGCCCTGGAAGGCTCCGCACGATTCGACCTGGCCGCGGGCAAGGTATTGGAGGAAAACAAATCGATGCGCTGCATGCTGGTGCTGCTGGAAGAAAACCTTTTCGGCGGCAAAGGCAAAGAAAAACCCGGCGGCGGTGGTGTGATGTTTACCGAAATATTACGGTCCGAATCGTTTGCGCCGGTGCAATAATTCAAACGGGCAATGATGTATTACCGCTCTGCTGAAGGTGTTTTTCAGGAGGGCGGTTTTTTTTCAGCAGAGGATGAGGCCGGTGATGAGGCGAAGGGTCGCGGGCAAGACGCCCACGACACGGATGGAAAGGTTTTGGCATGACGGTTAATAACGGCAATCGGGTAAAAGCGACCGAGGCCGCGCCGCAGCGTGTGATCGAACTGGCTGAGCACGTGGGAGGTCAGGTCGTCGGCGATGAACTGTTGATAATCACCGGGGCGGCGACGCTTTCGGACGCCGGGGAAGGAGATGTTAGTTTCCTGGCCAATCCCAAATATGAAAAGGAAATGCGCACCTCGGCGGCGTCCGCCATCGTAGTGGGTGAGAAAGTGGAATTGCAAGAGGATGGGCGGACCTATATCGTCTGCAAGGATCCTTATTATGCGTTCATGCAAATTGTGGTGAAGCTGCATGGCCACCGCGAACATCAGGCCATCGGCGTCAGTGCAAAAGCAAGCGTAGCGGAGACGGCGACGATTGAAGAGAAAGTGGACATCCATGACTTCGTGGTGATTTCCGACAAGGTGCATATCGGGGCCGGGACGGTGATTTATCCCAGTTGCGTCATCGGGCCGGGCAGCCGTATCGGGCGGGACTGTGTGTTGTATCCCAACGTGACGATTTATGACGGCTGCACCATCGGCGACCGCGTGACGATTCACGCCGGGACGGTGGTGGGCCAGGACGGGTTCGGTTACGCCACGCATGAGGGTGTGCATCATAAGATTCCCCAGATCGGCGGGGTGGTCATCGAAGATGATGTGGAAATCGGGGCGTGCTGCGCGATTGACCGGGGGACATTGGGCGATACGGTGATCGGGCGGGGCAGCAAGTTCAGCAATCTGATTGCTATCGGCCACAATACCAAAATCGGCCCATACAGTCTGCTGGTGGCCCAGGTGGGCATCGCCGGCAGCGTGACGGTGGGGCATCATTGCGTGTTCGGCGGGCAGGCGGGCGTGGTGGGACATATCACCATCGGCGACGGCGTCCAGGTGGGAGCGCAGGCGGGCGTGATTAACGAAATTCCCGCCGGATCGAGCGTGGTGGGATCGCCGGCCATGCCGCTGACCCAGGCGAAACGTTCCATAACCATTATGAAAGATCTGCCCGAATTCCGTCGTAAACTCCGCGACCTGGAAAAAGCGTTGCGACATTTACTCAAGGGATCATAATTTTTAGTCACAATTTACTCTGATATCCACAGAGACGAAGTAAATCGCGCTAATAAATTGCATCGGCGCACATTAGAGGGATGAAATATGCCACGAGAGAACCTGCCGCAAAATTCCAAAAGATTTCCGATTATATTAATAGGAATACTCATTATTTTTATTTCTCCGCTGATATTCTTCATATTTGATATTCAGTATGGTTTTTTCCTGGTGTTATTTCTTACAGGAGTGGTATTTGTCCTTATTGGCTTCATTTCGCGATCCATAATCAAAGAGATACTGCCGAAAAATTTGAAGGAAACGCCCTTAGAAAACAGTCTTGTGGAAAATATTTGGAAAGATTTAATACAGGAAAGTTCCGATCTTCCCTCACGTAACGACAAGCCCTACCAGCGACGAAAAGTTGTCAAGTGCGTTAAATATTCATTATATTGGTTAATTTTATCGCCGGTTGTGTTTGTTGCAGGATTTGCATTTTATATGCCGGGATTGGAAATATTTGGCAAAGGATTACAAATACTTGCACTTTGTCCGGCATTAACGTTTTTTGTCGGTATAATGATTGCTGTAGCCTTTATGATAATTCCGAACTATAAATGCGGTCCCAAGGATACATTCCTTGTTTTGGAAAAACCGTTAAAAGCCTTGAAGCAGGGTCCTGAAAAGGCAATTTCTACGGTTCGTGCATTGGACGAATTATCGCTCAATTTAGTACTTCCGGAACATCGCTATAGACTCGAGCAATATGTGAACGCCATCCATAAGGAATTAAAGAAAAAAACGCAGGACCTTTCGTTCGGAATATCGAGTTTTATATGGGACAACACGGTGTATTGTGAGAAACGCATTGCCTGCGGATCGGTCAAGTTAATCAACACCATCAATAAATCAAAATTTGTGGAACTTAAATTGTTATCGGTTCAATCCGGCAGCAGGAACTGGTATTTTGCTGTTCCCGATCTGAACAATCCTGAGAAATGGATGCGTTTCAAAATTTAATTTATGAACTCTAGCCCAAGTTACGCAGTTAGAAGTTCGAAACAGCCTTCGCGATAGCGTCAAGGGCGATTTCTGGTAAAAGTCTTCACTACATTTGT
>JAFGBA010000253.1 GCA_016933395.1 Sedimentisphaerales bacterium
AAGCGCTCGTAGCTCAGCCAGGATAGAGCGACGGTTTCCTAAACCGTAGGTCGCAGGTTCGAGTCCCGCCGGGCGCAGTAAAACATCACTATCGGGAATTTGAATGTTCATTGGAACTCGTTGCAATTCACGAATATTACCTCTATACGAGGTGTCTCCGCGGCGATAAGCATGAGGAATTAATTTATCGGCGCTGGATTAAGGCCGTAAAACCGCCGTCATGTGACAGGTTGCAACGGGGCGTGTCCTTATATATCAACACGCCCGGTAGGATAAGTTCTTCACTGATGAGTGTATCCTCAGGGTGGTGCGTTCGATAACGTTCAACTTGCCGTGTGTTTTCCACGGATTCAATCGAACAGGTGCTATAAAACAATTTGCCGCCCGGTCGTAAGGCGTTTCGAGCCGTTTCCAACAACGCCGTCTGTTGCCGAGCAAGTTCCTTCAGGCCGCTGGGCTTGAGCCGATGCCGCACCTCCACCCGTCGCGCTAATACTCCCGTATTACTGCACGGCACATCCGCCAGCACTGCATCGAATAGTCCATTTTCTTCAATAATCCTCGAAAGTTCGTCAACGTGACAGACTTGAATGATGGTTAATCCTAATCGCTGAGCGTTTTCCTTGATTCGCGCCAGCTTGTCTGGATGAACATCGCAGGCAATGATGGTTCCCTGATTATTCATCAGTTCCGCCAAATGCGTTGTTTTTCCTCCCGGGGCTGCGCACAAATCCAACACCCGCATCCCCGGCTTTACCCCCAAGCGCGGCGCAACCTGCTGGGCGGTAAAGTCCTGTACGCTGAACAAACCGTCGTCGTAGCCGGGTAGACGGCGGGGATCAATGGGTTGAAGGACAAATATGGCGTTATTATTAATGGTGAAATCTATGTCCGCCTGTTGAAATTTTTGTGACAATAGATCAGGTTGGCAGCGCAGGTAATTAATGCGTAATGTTAACAATGGCCGGCGATTCGCCGCCTGACATAATCCGTGTACTATATCAACAGACCATTGTTTCAACCAACGTTCAATAAGCCATATAGGCAATCCATATCTCATGCTGTAAAACCTGGCAGGTTGCTTGCCGGGGTTCGCCAGTAAATCGCATTTAAAAACCATACCCCGTTCGCCGTCAATATCCAGCGTTCGCCGAGGATTCAACGTCTCCGATAGTGGGCGTTTACTTTCGATATGGTTTAGTGTCGCTCGCAACAAGGCATTCACAAATCCGCCTGCTCCCCGGCCGGCGCAACGTTGCGCCTGGTCCACCGCTTCGGAAACCGCTGCATAATCCGCCACGCCATCCAGATAAATGAGCTGATACAGCCCCACCCGAAGTATTTGACGTATAAGTGGTTCGATGCGTTTAATGTCGCGGCTGCTGAAATTACTGATAATCATATCCAGCGTCAAGGCATGCCTGCAAACCCCTAAGGCAATTTCCGCTATCAAGCCTTTATCCGCCCTGGACCAATTACTCCGGTTGAATTGCTCATCCAGTTGGGCCTGAATCCCCCTATCCTCCCGCTCAAACGCCATGAGAACATGCACAGCGACATCCCGCGCTGTTCGAATGCTCAATGATAACACTCGCTTCGCAGCCATAAAGGACTACCCGTTCAGGAAACGATCGCGGGGTTTCAGGCGGCGGCCGTTGACGAAATCAGTAAAGCTCATAAGGCGTCCGCCGGCGGGTTTGACTCCCAGCAGTTGCAACCGGCCGCGGCCACATTGGATAGTGAGATCATCAAGCAGTTCGCCGGGCTGGGGGGCCGGGCCGGGCATGACCCAGGCTTTTATCGGTTCCTCTTCGGGCGAGTCTGGGGTTCGCGCCCGGGCGAGCAAGACCGTTTCTGGGGTGTTTTTACCGCTTTGGAGCAGGAGGCATTGCGCCCCCGGCCAGGGCCACATGCCGTGAATTTGGTTGCGTAGAACGGTTGCTTCACGGCTCCAATCGATGGCGCCATCGGTTTTTTTGAGCTTGGGAGCACGGCTGGCTAAAGCATGATTTTGCGGCAACGGCGTGACGGTTCCGCGGGCGATGTTATTAAGCACTTCCGCCAGCAAACCCGGCCCCATCGCCGCCAGCCGGTCATGCAGCTCCCCGGCGGTTTCCTCAACACCGATGGGGGTGCGAGCCTGACCGAGTATCTCCCCGGCGTCCCATTGTTCGTTAAGTTCGATAACGGTCAGACCGGTTTCTGTTTCGCCGTTTATTATGGCCCAATTGATGGGGGCGGCCCCGCGATACTTGGGCAACAGCGAACTATGCAGATTAATCGTCCGGCAACGAGGCACATGGAGGAGTTCGGGACCGATCTTTTGGCCCAGGGCGATTATTAAAATAACCTGCGGTTCAAGCTGACGTATGCGGGCCGTGTGTTCCGGGGCGTTGATATCGGCGGTTTCCAGACAGGGTAGCTTAAGCGCTTCGGCCTCTTGGGCGATGGCGGTTCGGACCACCTTGCGCCCACGTCCCGCCGGCCGGGCCGGTTGGGTCACCACTAGAGCCACTTCGTGCTCCGAACCTGCCAGCCATCTCAGGCTGTTAACGCCGAAGTCGCCGCCGCCGCAAAAAACGATTCGCATGGTAATAATCCGTTTCGATCCTAATATAATTCAAACCCATAGCATAGATGGAAATGCCCCAAAGGTCAAATCCCCTTCTGTACCGGGGAAAAATTAAAAACGGAGGGTGGCTTGAAAGTAAACGCTGGTGGGAATGATGGTTGGCTGGGCCTGGACGGTAGGGATGGTGTCGCCCGGATGCTCGTTGATGAGGTTCTGTCCCCATAAGGCCAGTTCCAGGTAATCCGTAGGTCGCCAGGTTAGGCCCATATCGAGGCGAACGTATTCACTGGGATAAGGCATCAGGTTGTTTTGGTCATTGTAATATACCAGGGTGTTCAACTCCAAATCATTGGTGATATCCCACAACGCTTTGAACTGCACCTTGTGCGGCGCAGCGGAGGATTTCATAATGCACATGCTTTGATCGGCTTCCAGCGTGGCGTGAATGTAACTATAATTGACGCCCAGTTGCCAATTCAGGCAAGGCTGCCAATCCAGTGATGTTTCCAGACCATAAC
The DNA here is from genome assembly GCA_016933395.1 of Sedimentisphaerales bacterium. Classification (GTDB taxonomy): domain Bacteria; phylum Planctomycetota; class Phycisphaerae; order Sedimentisphaerales; family SM23-30; genus JAFGBA01. The sequence continues at coordinate 3,091 of JAFGBA010000253.1, forward strand.
TCTTGCCGTCGGAAAAATTCATGATGACATATGGATTAGCCGCGGGTGTTCCGATCATGTCATGGTATTCGTAAAAGAAGCCGCTCATATCCCACATTAGATTTTTCATGAGTTTGCAGCGATAGCCGGCTTCGTAAGCCATGACTTTAACCGATTCCATATCCTTGGTCCCCTGAAGCTTCATGGGAACCAAAACACCCGATGGCGGACCGCCAACGGCCAAACCCGAATCAACCAGGTTCAACGTCATGTCAAAATCGGTATGTATCCGTGTCGGCGTATGCACCGGGCGGGAAATGGACGCCCAGGCGATCTGATCTTCTTCGGGCATCCACCACAAACGAGCGCTGGGTTGGAACTCAAAGCCGGTGTATGAATTATGCTCGAATTTGGAGCCGAGCATTAAATACCACTTGTAATCGGCCAGCATGATGGTGTCCTGAGCAAAGGCGCTGACAGTACATGTATGACGGCGATCAGGCTCGAAAGCCATTGCCGGACCATCCTCCGAGTTCAGGTGCGCCAGTCGTCCGGCGACGCCCCAGATAATATCGTGGCGATCGAACGCGGCGAGGTGATGACGTGCATTAATATCCACGGTATGCCGTGAAGCCTCTATGCCATCAAAAATTTGTTGTACCTGTCTTTCATAGACGGCATGAAAACTCCACCCGCCGGCATAATTGAAATCTCGCTCAAGATTTATAAGGGCGTAACCGCCGGTTTTACGCTCGTCGCGCACCGCAATTTCATTGGTCATGTGGCCGTTGGGAATAGGCAATTCGATACCCAGTTTATCGCTGTGCCAAACGCCGCCCTGAAACGACCAATGCACTTGTTCATAACCGCCGCCATCCAGACGCCAGCCGATTCGGCCCAAATCCCAGTCATCATGCGCCGAAGCACCGCCGAGGCGATCGAAGTCATTGTGATCGGCGTACTTGCCCCAAACACGATAATAAATATCCTCATCGAGTTGGCCGCCGTAACGCAGGTCGGTAAAAACATGTTCCTCATTACCTATACCCGAACGCGCGTATAATCCCTGCGTTTCGTCAGCACGCTTGGTAACGATATTAATAACGCCATTAACGGCATTAGCGCCCCAAAGCGTAGCGCCGGGACCGCGAATGACTTCTATCCGGTCGATGTCCTCCAGAATAATATCCTGAAGATTCCACCAGATGCCCCCGCCGAATTCAGGGCTGTATAACTCGCGTCCATCGACCAATACCAACACCAAACTTGAGCATATGCTAAGGTAGCCGCGAATGGACATTACTCCATAATGAGAATGCACCTTGGAGATCTCAACGCCAGGAACAAAACGTAATGCGTCAAGCAAAGACAATGCTCCGCTACGGCGTATTTCTTCCGAGGTAATAACGGTTACCGCCGCCGGCGTGGTAAACCATTCACCGGCCTGACCCGTTACGGTTGTAACCTGAGGAATATTCATAAACAGCAACATTTCAGGATTTTCGCAACAAATATTCTGCCACTCCCGGTTATTGATTTGATCGTCGGATTTGAAAGGCAGATTTGTATCAGGCAGGGTTTCCCCCTCGGCACGGCCCCCGATTGAGCCAAAAACAACGATAGCGACAACAATAATGTAATGGGAAAAACAATGTTTCATATTGTCTGGTTGATATAAACACTTATCATATTTAGTTTTGCTATCTCTTTTTTCCGTTTATTTTCCCCCCGGCATGAAGAAAAACCTGCTTTAATCCGGTTTATACCGAAAACAAGGATATCAGTACTGGCGGGCGTGTTCGATAACCCAAATAATACGATCCAGATTAAATCAAAAATAATTATCGGACGATTATATTTTGGACGAAGGTCGGTATGACAAAATGGAGACAAAAATTTTCCCATGTAATGGTGTGCTTATAGTTGCGCTATCTATGCCGCCTCATTTACCTTTTGGGTACATTTGGCCATAAATACACATCCCCTCCTGATTGTAGGTACTTAAAGCCGTGCAGATGATGTTTCACCACACCGCTAAAAATGCTTATAAATCCTCCCGCACCATGCAGATAGCACGCTGGGAACTCGCTTCAATATCCACCAACGGCGATTTGCCGTCGGTGGTTGTTAGTCTTCCATGCCGGCGACCTGATCGTAAAAGGTGACGTAATCATCGGGCGTTTTGGAATCGCGCAACTGAATGGCCGAACGCGGATGACGATTGAAATGAGCGGTAATCATGTAAGGAATGATATAACCCCATTCGATTTCTCCACGCAGAGGGATAAATTCTTTTTGAATGCACTCCAAAATGGGTCGCAAATGGAATTTCGGATTGCGCAGGAAACTCAGCAGCAATTCAAGGGGGCAATTTCCCGCGCCCCGGCCGATACCGTTAAAGGTGGCGTCAAGCCGGTTGACACCGCAAATGATCGCCTCAATGGTATTCGCGAAGGCCAATTGCAGGTTGTTATGGGCGTGGATGCCGATCTGCTTATCGGTTCCCTCGACAGCTTTTAGATACCGTTTGGCGTAATCCTGAATCTGTTCCGAATAAAACGTGCCAAAACTGTCCACAATAACGATAGTTTTAACGTCGGTTTGACAAAACAATTCCAGCGCTTCGGCTAATTCGCGGTCCTGTACCGTGGATAGCGCCATAAGGTTAGCGCTGACTTCATAGCCCTTGTCCGCAGCGTCCTTAATCATATCAATAGCCGTAGGAATTTGATGAATGTAGGTGGCTACGCGAACCTGGTCGAAAACGCTCTGGTCGGCGGGGAGAATATCGTGGTGATAATCCGTGCGTTCGGCATCAGCCATAAACGAAAGCTTCAAATCCGTAGGATTATCATCCACCACACGGCGAACCGTGTCTTCATCGCAGAATTTCCATTCGCCGAATTTGCCGGGTGCAAATATTTTCTTGTCGGCTTTATAACCCAGTTCCATATAGTCGATGCCGGCGGCGACATTGGCTTCATAAACAGCACGTATCAGGCGATCATCGAAACAATGGTTGTTAATTAAACCCCCATCACGAATAGTGCAATCCAACACCTTAATTTCCGGCCGATAGCTGATCCAGGGCGCTTTATCCATCTGAATTTCCTTATATCCATTTCTCTTGGTCAAAAATCGTCGAATTTATTATGATAATGGAAAATTGCTTTATTTTCAAGGAACTTCCTTCAGGCCTGAATCCGGTCTGGAGTTGACATAACTAATTTATGATTATAGACTTAAAACAATTACCAACCATTGGTAAGGAACCCGAATCATGATTGAACAAATCGCCGAACAAGCCCGGCAGGCATCTGTCATACTTGGCTCTATGCCGACGGAACAGAAAAACCAGGCTCTTGCCCATATAGCTAAGGCCCTGACCGCCGCCAAAGCGACCATTATCGCCGCGAACGAAACCGACCTCGCCCAGGCCCATCAGGAGCAGCTTAATCCGGCCCTACTCAAACGGCTCAAATTCGACGCCGCCAAATTGCACGAAGCTGTATCGGGTGTCAACGGCCTGATAAAACTTGACGACCCCGTCGGACAAACCCTCTCGGCCACGGAGCTTTCTAAAAGTCTGGATCTCTACAAGGTTAGCTGCCCCATTGGCGTGCTGGGCATCGTGTTTGAGTCCCGTCCGGACGCCCTGGTTCAAATATCCTGCCTGGCGCTTAAAAGCGGCAATGCCGTTTTGCTCAAAGGCGGGCGGGAGGCGGCCAATACCAATCGCATTCTCGCCGACATCGTTACCCAGGCAAGCGCGGAGGCAGGTTTACCGCAAGGGTGGCTGGCGCTGCTGGAAACGCGCGAGGATGTTTCGGCCATGCTGGCGATGGACGAATATATCGACCTGGTGATTCCGCGCGGCAGTAATGCGTTCGTCAAATACGTCATGGATAACACCCGCATCCCGGTGCTGGGCCACGCTGACGGAATTTGCCATGTTTACGTGGATGGTTCGGCCGATTTGGATATGGCGGCACGCATCGTCGTGGACGCCAAATGCCAATACGCCGCCGTTTGTAACGCCATGGAAACCCTGCTGGTCGATAAAACCATCGCCGAAGAATTTCTCCTGAAAGTTAAA
>JAFGBA010000254.1 GCA_016933395.1 Sedimentisphaerales bacterium
TGACGCCACGGCCCATGTCGGCGCCGTGACGGTCGGCGGCGGCAGCCGGGTCATGCTCCGCAATGTCGTGGTCGAAGGTGAAAGCGACTACGTCAGCGCCGGCGGCAACATGCTCATGAACTTCTACAACGCCGGTGACGCCGGTGATGTTCAGGCGAACATGATCATGCGTGCCTTTATCGGCGGCCACGTGGAATGGCTCACGGCCCGGATGCTGATGAATACCCAGGTTAACGGCGGAGCTGACGCCATTGGCGCCTGGTTGTTCAACCAGGTCAGTGTCAGCGGTACGACCGAGATGCTGTTTGCGACCGGCGGCTTTGAAGGCAATATCTGGAACGGCAACCTGAATGGCGCCGCGAATGGTATGATCATCAACAGCTACTTCGAGTATGTGGATGATAACAACTTCGACTATGACTGGGATGAAGATGGAATCCAGGATGAGTACAACATTTTGGATGACTTCGTCAATCCGGTCCGCATCATCAACAGCTACATCGGTATGTATGATGAAGGCAACGAAGAGTAATACTCGTGTATAGTTGACGTCGCAAGGCGTGATATGTAAAAGGCCCGGCCTGGAAGCAGGTCGGGCCTTCCTTTTGCGCCAAGAGCGGGGCGGGGGGATAAAACCACGGAAAGCGGTGTATGAAGAAGAAAAGATGTTTCATCGAATTGCATGGCGTGGTAATATACCGGGCTATGTTATTGCCGGAGGTATGGAATGGCCGCGAATGCACAATTAGAAGCGTTTCAAAGGCAACTGGCGGCATTGGACGCCAGTCTGACGCAGTTGAGCACCCAAGACACCAGTCTGGACGTGTTTTTTAGGGAATTTCTGGATCAGATCGTACGGGTGTTGGGCGTCGGCGGCGGCGTGTGGCTGGTAGGCGGTGAGCAGGAGGTTGCCCAGCTTTGCCACATGAATCTCAATGTGGCGGGCATGGAGCCGGACGGGCGGCAACTGGGGCTTTTACGGCAGGCATTAGGGAAGGTGATACAGACCCAATCTCCGGTGGTGCTGCCGGGCAACGATCAAAGCAATGTTTTTGACGGTGGGTTGGGCCGCGAGGTGAGCAACCAATCGCCTCATACTCTGCTGTTTGTGCCGATCATCGGTCATGATAAGGTCGATGCGGTATTTTTGTTGGTTGGCCCGGCGGGGGTCGATCCGCGGGCGGTGCGCGGATACCTGGGATTCTTGCAGGGAATGTGCGCCAAGGCGGGATCGTTTTTGCAACGGCAGCGAATCAGCGGGCTGGCGGGGCAATTGGCGCGATCGGAGCGAATGGGCGATTATGTGGCGGCGCTCAACAGCACGCTGGATCCCCGGCGGGCATGTTATGCCCTGGCCAATTACGCCCAGGAGTTGTTGGGCGTGTATCGCTGCATCGCGGGGACATTTTCAGCGAGCGGGCGGTTTCGCATCGAAGCGGTTTCCGGCCTGGAGGCGGTGGCGGTCAAGAGCACGATGATCCAGAATATCACGGCCGTGTGTCGGCAGGTGTGCCGCAACCGCAAGCCGCTGACGGTGGATAATCCCAACGCCGTGAAAAATATCGCTGAGGCGGAAGGTGAGGATTTGCTGACGATGGCCCGCATATACATGCTGGAGGCCGGTTCATTGGTGATGGGCATTTTCCCCATAATGCACGAGGATAATGTGGTGGGGGCGTTGATCGTTGAGAAAGCCGGCGAAGGGCTGATTGATGAGGGATTGCGCCGCCGTATTGATGCGATGATAAAACCGGCCGGTCCGGCTTTGAACAATAGCATGAATTATCGACGGTTACCGCTGGCGCCGTTAATGCGATCGGCGGGTGCGGTGCGCGACCGGGTGTTGCGAATGGACTCAGCGCGGCGGGTGGTATGGGCGGCGATTGTGGTATTGGTGTGTGCAACGCCTTTCATTATTACCCGGCCGGTGAAAGTGATGGGTACGGCAGAGTTGGTCCCGGTACAGGCTCGCAAGGTTTACGCCATGCAGGAAGGGGTTATCAAAGAACTACAGGTGACGGAAAATCAGGTGGTAGAGGCCGGGGACGTTTTGGCCGTATTGGACCGTCGGCAGGTGGAAAGTGAACTTGATCGCGTCACCGCCGAGATTGCCGAGGCCGACCTGTCGCTCAAGGACGCTCAGAGTAAACGTCCCGGCTCCAGCGAAGTGCGCCGTTTGGAGGCCCGTTTGCAGGCTCTCAACGCCGAACGGAAAAAATACGAATTGGACATGCAGCAGCATGAAATCATCGCGCCGGTAACGGGAAAAGTGATTACGCCTGAGCATACGTTGCGGTTGTTGGAGAATAAACCCGTCGATCGCGGTGAGGCGGTGATGGAAATCGTTCCCACCAAAACGGCCTGGGAGCTTTCGGTAACGGTGCCGGAGGATGAAGCGGGTAATTTACTTCTGGCGTATAAAAAACTGGAGGAAGGGGAATCGCTTAAGGGGCGGGTGTTGTTAAATGCCTACCCGGACCTTAAGCTACAGTCACGCGTGATCGCCGTTGCGCCCCGGGCGCAGGTGCTCAAGACCGACGATCAAAGCTGGCGCAATGTTATTGAGGTGCGCATGGCGGAGCCGGCGGGATTGGACGACCCGGATGCTTTTCGCGCCCAAGTGGATTTGCGGCCCGGTTTGCAGGGCAAGGCGGCGATAGAATGCGGCCGGCGCAGTCTGTTTTACGCCATGACGCATGAGTTTGTGGATTTTGTGCGGATCAGTATTTTCTAAACGAAACAGGGACGTAAAAACACGTTTTAAGCACAGGAGTTGCAATGCGACGTCAAACAGGGTGGATGATTATCGGTTTGGTGGTCTGGAACGGACTTTGGTCGCCGACGGCGCGGAGCCAATCGGCGAATTACGGCTCGTTGGATGAATATCCTTTGTATTTGCAGGCCCAGCGCGTGGCGATTCTCAGCAGTGAACTGGACGGCAAGGTGAAAACCATGCTGGCGGAGCCGCAGGATTTCGTCAAAACGGAACGGCCGCTTTTGATTCTTGATGATTCTCTGGCTCAATTGGCCCTGCAAACACTGGAAATCAATTTGCGAGCGAATAAAATCGGAGCGGATGAAGCGCGGGTTCGCAGGGAATACGCCGATGACAACCTGAAGATCGTGCAGGAGTTATACGATAAGGCGGTTGGAGAAATTCCTGTCGCATCGGTGAAAGAGTTAAAGGAATCGCGACAGGCGGCCGAACTGGCGGCTCTGGCGGTGGAGAAAAACAAAATAGAGCGAGATTCTCTGCTGATCGAACAAAAACGGGCTTTGGAAATTTTAAGCCGTCATACCATCAAAGCTCCGTTCGATGGCGTGGTGACGCCTTTCTCGGCCACATTGGCGGAAAAATACATGAAGGATCGCGGTCAGCCCAAGCGGGTGGTGGCGGGCGAAACGGTGCGGGCCGGTCAGGTGGTGATAGCCCTGATGAAAGTCGATGTTTTGCGGGTGTCGCACTGGCTGCCGGTGTCGCAGTTGTCGCGCGTGCATCTGGGCGATAAGGTGCGGGTGTATATCCAGGGCGATGACGATCCGGTCGAAGCAACCGTTGTGTTCATCGGCCCCACGGTGGAATCTACGGGCGAATTTGGCATTGAGGCGGAGTTCGCCAACCCGCCGTTACAGCCGGCGCCGACATCAACGGGGGAATATCGCTTTCGTTATCGTGACGGGCTGCGCGCCCGGATGGAATTTGTGGAACAGCCTGCGGCCGGTGACGTATCGCAATGAATAATCATCCCGTTAATCCCTCCTTGCCGGATGACAAACCGCTGCCCCGACTCCGCGCGGAGCTGACCGCCACGTCGCAGATGTACGACGGCCAGCCCTACTGGGTGGTCAAGGACCCGATGTGCCTGCGGTATTTCCGGTTCAATCGGGAGGAATATTTTATTCTGGAGCAATTGCGGCGGGGCACAACCGTCGAGCAGCTCAAGCAGGCCCATCGCCGTGAATTCAAAACCGACGCCCTGAACAATCAGGATATTGGATTATTCATCCAGGCGTTATCCACCAAAAATCTGCTATCGAGCGAACATCCCCGGCGCGATCAGTTGCTTTACGACGCAGCGACCCAGCGGCGGCGTTTTGCCTGGCTGGGGCGATTAAGCAATTTTATGTTTATCAAGATACCGCTGGTTGACCCGGATCGTTTTTTTAATCGTATCATCCCTCGTATGCGATTTATCTGGTCGCGCGGGTTTCTGCTTTTTTATCTGTTGCTCTTGGCGACGGCGATGATTCTTATCGCGCGGCGCTGGAACGAATTTACGGCGATGTTCGGTTCGCACCTGTTCACCATTCGCAATCTGCCGATGTTGCTGGTGACTTTCTGGCTGGTGAAGGCGATTCATGAACTGGGCCACGGCCTGACCTGCAAGTATTACGGCGGCGAAGTGCATGATATGGGATTTTTACTTCTGGTGTTTAATCCCATGTTGTACTGCAACATCACCGATTCGTGGACGTTCATCCACAAGTGGCGGCGGCTGCTGGTGGGGGCGGGCGGCATTCTCGCGGAATTATTGATTGCGGCCTTGGCGGCCGTCGTCTGGTACTTCACCGATTTGCCGGGATTCGTGCATTCATGGATGTTCAACGTGGTGATTATCTGTTCGATTTCGACGATAATGTTTAACGCCAATCCCTTGCTCAAGTTTGATGGTTATTATATTTTAATGGACATGATCGAAGTGCCCAACCTGCGGCAGCGAGCAAGCAAATTGATGAACCGCCTGTTTATTCGCGGCGTGTTGGGCGGCGACACGCCGGAAGCGCCGGAAGAACACCGTTTTCGGTACCTGTTCCCCATGTACGCGGTGTGTTCGATGGTGTACCGCTGGTTTATTATTTTCTCCCTGAGTTACGTGGCGTATCGATTCATGAAACAATTCGGCATGGAGGTGTTCGGCCGGTTGTTGATGGTGATTTCCATCGCGACGATGCTCATCTTTCCGCTGACGAAAACAACGGTTATGCTGGTTCGCCGCCGCCACAGCCTGGGCGTAAGCCACGCCAGACTGATGGTGCTGCTGGCGGCGCTGGCGGCGTTTGTCGGCGGGGCATTGTTTTTGCCGATGGAGCAAACCGTCACCTTGAATTTCATCCTTGAACCGGCGCAGGTGCAGTGGGTGCGCACCGAAGTCCCAGGGCAGTTTCACTGGCAGGCGTCCTCCTCCGTCGCATCGCCGGGTCTGGAAGGCAAGACGCTGAAGGCCGCCGATACACGGACTCAGCCTGTAGCGCAACTGGAAAATCAGGAATTGCAGTTGCAGCGCATACAATTGGCCGCGGAAATGGATATCCAGCGGATGGCCCATGATTATTATAAAGGTATGGGTCTGACCGGAACGGTTCACCAGTTGGAAGAACGTTTGAAGGCGCTGAAGGCTGAAGCAAAGCATCTCGATGACCAACTGACCCAATTAAACATCAAACCACCCTTCACCGGTCAGGTGCTTAGTTCCGACCGTCAGATGGCCCAACTCGAAGGTGCTTACCTCCAGCGCGGCGCACCCGTGATGATGCTGGCCGACACCGCCGCGACAATGGTCGCCCGCGTATGGGTTTCTGAAAAAACCTGGGCCCGCGTGTTCAAAAAGGACGCCGAAAACAAGCAAAACGCCGAATTGCTGCTTTACGCCTTTCCCGACCGGCCCTTTCACGGTCATGTGGTCAGGGTGAACCAGCATTGCGAGGACAGCATGGGGCCTTTTGGTGAAAAAATGGCCTTAAGTAACCTTGTCGGCGGCGAGGTGCTGACCAAATATGACCACGAAACCGGCCGCTATCGCCCCATCGAACCGGTGTACGAAGTAACCGTCGAACTGGACTCCGTGCCGCCCGCGGCACTGCCTTACATGTCCGGCCGCGTTCAACTCGCCTGCGGCAAGGCCACCCTCTACCAATGGACCCGCGACAGCCTCCTCCGCTTCATCTCACCGGAGGTGAGGTTGTGAAAATAATACGCAGAGGTGGTTAATGGCAGCGAAACAACAGGGATTTTCGCAGTTTAACCCTTCGCATTTCGGGGAGCGCCGCGCTTATCGCAATCTCTTTCTGCCTCGTTTTCTTTCCGGTGAAGCCAATGATGAGCGGCTTCGTACTAACCAACAACAAAAAGCATATGAAATTCTCTGTAAATGGGCGGAACTTGAAACCTCCGGCAAACTTGCACGGCGCAAGGAAACCTCACTGGAAGGTGAATTTATTACGGAAGTTTTTGGCCAGGCGCTTGGTTACGCTCTTTTTTCCGAAAATGCGCCTTCATGGGATATTGAAGCGAAGTATCAAGTCAACGGCGGTGAAGCGGACGCCGCCATAGGCCTGTTTGCCCCAACGGCGCGTCGGCCGCGTGTGGTTATCGAGCTGAAAGGCCCGCGTGTGAACCTTGACCGTGACCGTTTCAACGGGCGAACGGCGGTGCAACAATGCTGGGATTACCTTAATGCTTTGCCGGAATGTCCCTGGGGCATCGTCAGCAATTACGTCAGTTTTCGGTTTTATCATCGCAATAAAACGCCGCGCATTTACGAGCATTTTACCTTGCAGGAGTTAAAACAACGGCGTCGCTTTGAGCAGTTTTATTATTTATTTTCGCGCAACGGTCTTCTGCCGGAAACCGCCGGACAAATCCCTCGCGCCGATCGCCTGTTGGAGAAAACTGATAACCGACAGCGTGAAGTCGGTGATGAATTATACACTCGGTATGATCAGGAACGTCGTTCACTGATTCGAGAATTGTGCAAGCCGGAATTCGACAAGTCATTGGACAAGGCGATTTACATCGCCCAGCGTTTACTGGACAGGATTATCTTTATCGCCTTTTGCGAAGATCGCGACCTTCTGCCGGAAAAAATTATCCGTCAGGCCTGGGAGCATGTAACTCCCTTCACCCGTGTAACCAATCCCCGCTGGCGAAATTTTCTGGAGCTTTTTCGCAGCGTCGATCAGGGCGGCGGTTTTGGCCGCATCAGTCCTTTTAACGGCGGTCTTTTCCGCGCGGACCCGGATGTGGATGAGCTTGACCTGGGTGATGAGTGGACGGATTTCTTCAAAGCCATCGGCGAGTACGATTTTTGTGCCGAAGTGAACGTTGACGTGTTGGGGCATATCTTCGAGCGGTCTATCAATGACCTGGAGCGCATCCGGGAAACCGGCGGTTTCCCGGCGTCGGTCCCCGAAGAAAAACCGCGTATGGCCAAATCGGCCGAACGCAAGCGCGGCGGTGTTTATTACACCCCGCCCGATTTTACTGAATTTATCGTGCACCGCACCGTGGGTGAGGTCATTCGCTCACGCCAGGATGCTCTGGCGCAGGAGATGAAAGTTCGACCCGACTACGAACTGGCCGAAAAACCTGATAAGGCGCTGGCCCGTTACTGGCGGGCGTGTTTTGATCGTTTGCAGCAGATTAAAATAGTCGATCCCGCCTGTGGCAGCGGCGCGTTTCTTATCCGCGCCTATGACGTCCTGGCCGATGCTTACCTGGATATTATAGACCATCTGACCTTTCATGATGGTGATGATGTTATCGACCTTATCGAGGACATACCCGATATTATTCTGCGGCACAATCTCCATGGCGTTGATTTGTCCGAGCAGGCCGTGGAAATCACGCAACTGGCCCTGTGGATTCGCTCCGCCCGCCGGGGACGAACGCTGGCCGACTTGTCGCATAATATCGTGGTGGGTAACAGTTTGGTCGAGGATGCCCAAGTGCACCCGCAGGCGCTGAACTGGAAACAGGCGTTTCCGGAGGTGTTTAACCGGGAAAAACCCGGTTTCGATGTCGTCATCGGCAATCCGCCCTGGGAGCGGATGAAGCTGCAGGAGCGTGAATTTTTCGACGTGATTTGCCCCGAAATCGCCGCGGCAGTTAATGCCGCCGATCGGCGCAAACGCATCGCCGCCCTTGAAAAAAGTGATCCCGACCTTTATCGTCGTTACCAGCAGGCTTTGCGCGACGCCGAAAGTCTGCTCGATTACGTACGCGCCTCAGGCCGATATCCGCTCACCGGCAAAGGCGACATTAATACTTACGCCGTGTTCGCCGAACTGGCCCGTACGCTGGTGGCTCCTGACGGCCGGGTGGGCCTGCTCACGCCCTCCGGCATCGCCACTGACCATACCACTCAAGCATTTTTCTCCGAGTTGATTGGAAAACAGTCCTTGGCGGGGTTATATGATTTTGAAAATAAAGCGCCGGTTTTTGCCGATGTGCATCGTTCCTTCAAATTCTGTGTGCTTTTGTTTGGCGGGGCCGATGTGCGGTTCGACAAGATCGATTTCGCCTTTTTCGCCCATCGCATGGAGGACCTCGAAGATCTCGGTCGCCACATTGAATTAACTCCTCGGGATTTTCAGCTTCTCAATCCCAACACGCGAACCTGCCCGGTTTTTCGCTGTCGTCGTGACGCCGATATTACCCGCGGCGTCTATAATCGCGTCCCCATTCTTGTCGATAAAACCCGCAAACGCGGCGGTAATCCCTGGGGCATTAAATTTTTCACGATGTTCCATCAGACCAATGACGCCGAGTTATTCCACACCGCCGAACAACTGCGCCAGATGAAGTATAAACGCGCCGGCGCCGTCTGGAAAAAAGGCAAACAGGTTTTCCTGCCTCTTTACGAGGCCAAAATGGTCCAGATGTACGATCATCGCGCCGCCGGTGTTCTCATTAACGACCAAAACTGGATGCGCCAGGGTCAAACCGACTCCACCACCCTCGTCCGCCATCAAAATCCGGAATTCACCGTCGAGCCAAGATGGTGGGTGATTGAAAAAGCCGTTCAACAAGCTTTGGAAGGAAATATCAGACCGACTTATATAGCATTCAAGGATGTTACGAGTCCGACCAATCAACGCACCATGATTGCTGCGTTTATTCCATTTGTTGCAGTGGCGAATTCAGCGCCGTTGATGCTTTTCGGTGAGGATATTCAAAATGCTTCCGCGGCGTGTTTGTTAGCGAACATCAACTCGTTTGCCTATGATTTTATTGCACGGCAAAAGGTGGGTGGCGTTCATTTGAATTTTTTCATTGTAGAACAGTTGCCAACATTTCCTCCCGATTTTTACCGGCAAAAATGTCCGTGGATGCCGCGGCAACGCCTGGAAACGTGGATTTCCCAACGGGTGCTGAAGCTGACCTGTACGGCGGATGACATGCGCCCGCTGGCCCAGGCCGCCGGATTCAAAAAAGGCGTGCATCCGTGGGACCCCACTGAACGGCTTGATCTGATGGCCCAGCTTGACGCCGCTTATTTCCTGCTCTACGGCATTTCGCGCGATGACGCCGCCTATATTCTCTCCACCTTCAGCGGCGCGGCCCGCGATGGAGAAACCGTTTTCGGCCCCGGCAGCCAGAATGACCGTATCCTTAAATATTATGATGAAATGAAATCGTCGAGTTAATCGATAACACAAACATTCTATGTTTCATGTAAAGTCGGTGGCCGGTTGTTGTTCCACCATGTTTCTCAGCGCCCGCCAGCCCTGGAGTTGTTGCGGCGTCAGGGTGGATGGTTTCCCCGCCGTGTGATAATGTTCCACCGCGCGCAGCCAGCGGCGGGTTTGTCGCGGCAGGGCGATTTTTTCATTCACCACCAGGCCGGTGACTTTCTGGCATTGATGTTTGCGGCGGATGCTCAACTTTTTATGGTGATGAATTTTATAACCATAGTCTTTGAGGATTTTTTTGGTTACGCGGATGGTCGACGTTACGGCTTTGCGCAAAAAGTCATCCAACGCCTCGGTGGGTGAGTCGTAGAACCTTGACCAATTTTTAAATGCGGGCATGTTGGAGATGGTCACCCGCGAAAAGGAAAAAACCATGTCATCGGCATAGCGGGTGTATATGGCGCCGATAGGTTGCCCCCATTTTTCCAAGCGGGCGTCCAGCCCGTAATTCACCAGATTGCTCAGCCGGGGGCTGGTGGGCGCTCCCTGCGGCAGGGCGCCGTCATGGGTGCAAAGTCGGGTAAGAATATCGGCGCAAGGTTTATCCCATCCGATAAATCGCCAAAAAGCATTGACGCGCTGGGCGGACGTCTTACCGAAAAAGTCGCGGATATCCATGCGAATAACCACATCCGCCTGCACGTGCGGCCGGGCGTTGGTGACAATGGACCGCCCTTTTTCAAATCCCATAGCGCACGGGTGTGTTCGTAAGCGGGCCAATAATCGCCTGAGGATGCGCCGTTGCAGTTGTTTAAGTTCCGGGGCCGGGGCCAGGATGGTGCGTTTGCCGCCGGAACGCTTGGGGATGGTGAATTTATTGTAAATTGGTTTGATATTTTGCAATTCATCAGGAGTGATATCGAGTCGCCGCGCAAGTTCATCCAGATTCCAGCGGTCGGTATTTACGGAGGCTTTCGCCCCACCACCCAACATCGACTTGATACGATCAAATAGTCCCATGTCTGATACCCGAAAAGAAAATCAAGGCGGGCGCGGGATTGTGTCGCGCGCCCGCATCGCCTTGCTCGAAATGCGATTTCGACATCCGGTTCTGAAAGGGTCCAATGGGCCCTGGCTGACGAAACATCAGCCCATGCTCTGCATTTGAGCATCACCAAGGCGACAGGGTAATTATCCCATCCGGCCCAAACGACGTCAAGGGGTTTGGAACATGAGAAAAAGCGAATTTCAGTCGTCGTTTTTCACAATTTCCACCGGGCAAGGGGGCAGGGCGTTCAGGAAGGCGCGGCCGTAACGTTTGGTGACAATTCGCGGGTCAAGCACCACCACGATGCCGGTGTCGGTTTTGCTGCGAATAAGGCGGCCGAAGCCTTGCTTGAACTTCAAAATCGCCTCGGGCAACTGGTACTCGAAAAACGGGCTGCCGCCCGCCTCGCGGATTTTCTCCAGCCGGGCCTGCAGCAGCGGGTGGTCGGGCACGGCGAAAGGCAACTTGACGATAATCACATTGCCCAACGCTTCACCCGGCACATCCACACCCTGCCAGAAACTGTCCGCCCCCAGCAGCACCGCCCGCGGCGTCCGGCGAAACTGCTCCAGCAATTGGGCACGATCCACGCCCTTACCCTGTTCGAATAATTTCATATCATGGTTTTGGCAGAACTCCTGCAAATCTGCTCCCAATCGACGAAGCTGTCCGAAACTGGTGCACAGCACAAACGCCCGGCCGCCTGTATGCAGCAGGTATTTTTTTACGGCCTCAATGGCCGCTTCCAGAAATGCCCCTTGCTTTTCGGTTGGTTCCGGCAACGACGCCTCGACAAACACCTTCACCTGGGTCTGATAATCGAACGGTGAACCTACCTGTAAAGCATGGTACGCATCCAGCCCCAGCCGCGAACTGAAAAACTCGAACCCCCGCGCCGGATTTTGAGCTAAGCCCCCGACGTCAGTCGGGGGTCGAACCCCGACCATGCTGCTTTGTGGTCTGTAGGTATGCGATCCACAACTGACGTTGTGGGCTGATGCTGTATCGTCGCCTATGTGCCTGCCGGAGGTGCTGATGGTAGCGCTGGTGAGCACCACGGACGCACACGGCTTAAACAAAGCCTTTTGCAAAATCTCGCCCACATGCAATGGTCCGGCATGCACGGCGATCATCGGCCGAAACCGCCGCCGGCTGCACTCGACCCAATACACGCTGTCGGGCAGGTCCTGGTTGACGTACTGCTCTAACTCATCGGCCGCGACGAAACAGCGGTCGGCGTAGTTACCCATTTCCGTCTGGTCCTGCTCATCGGTAAGGTTCTGCGACAGATTCCGCAAATGCATCCCCAGGTCCACCAACGGGCTGCGCAACACGTTGGTAAACGTCTCCGGCCGCATCACTCGCCCGTTGCCGCCGCTGGTTTCCTGCATGTCGGAAAAGTTGAGCACCTGATTGAAAAATATATCCGCCTGTTCGTTGGCGCGTGTAATGAGCTTTTTGCCTTCCGTATCGATGTAGGCCGCCAACACGCCCTTTTCCGTACGCACGTTGAAAATGCGGCTCACCAGAAAATTCACCTGATGATTCGTCAGCCGCAGCCCGAAATGACTGCCCGCGACGTTTTCGACGTTATGGGCTTCGTCGATAATGACCCGGTCGAATCGCGGCAGCAGACTCGCGGATTGTTGTTTGAGGGCCAGGTCGGTAAACAGCAAAGCATGGTTGGTGACGATGATGTCGGCGCCCCACAGCCGCCGCCGGGCCATTTGATAAAAGCAGGAATTGGCGTAGTTGCACTTGCGGCCCATGCACGAGCCGGCGTCGCTGCATATCATCTCCCATACTGCCGGCGGTGGGGCGGTGGGCAGACTGCTCAGCGACCCATCCCGCGTGGTTAGCGACCAGTGGCGAATGTCTTCCAAGGCGTTAATGTCCTCGGCCGTGTCGAACAGGGTGAATTGCTTCACCTGGGCATGTGCCAGTCGCCGCAGGCATACGTAATTGCTCCGCCCTTTGGCCAGTACCGCCGTAAACTCCGTTTCACAGGCTTTGCGGATGAAAGGGATGTCTTTATGGATAAGCTGTTCCTGCAGGGCGATGGTGTAGGTGCTGACGACGAGTTTCTTTTGCCCCCGGTCAATTTGGTCCAGTACGGCTGCCAGATAGGCAAAGCTTTTCCCAACGCCCGTCCCCGCCTCGGCGATCAGATGGGCGGGCTGGTTGAAGGCGTGGCAGACGGCCTCGGCCATTTCGATCTGCTGGGACCGCACCTCATAACCGGGCAGTTGCCGGGCAACAGGCCCGTCGGGGCCGAGGAACCATCCCGGATCGATGCCATCGCTCATGATGCGGTTATTGTCCCCTCCGTCGGGCTTGACGCCGTAGCGTAGAGTTTTTTCGGTATTCGTCCGGCGAGGTACGCCTCACGCCCGGCGATAATCGCATGTTTCATCGCCCGTGCCATCCGCACCGGGTCCTTCGCTCCTGCCACGCCGGTATTCAAGAGCACCCCTTCGGCCCCGAGTTCCATGGCGATGGTAACATCGCTGGCCGTGCCGACGCCCGCATCGACGATGATCGGTACCGTCGCCCGTTCCAGAATAATGCGAATATTATTGGCGTTGAGCACGCCTTGGCCTGAACCGATGGGGGCGGCCGCGGGCATGACGCTGGTCGCCCCGGCTTCTTCCAGGCGTTTGGCCATGACCGGGTCGTCATTGGTGTACACTAGAACGGTAAGTCCTTCTTTGACAAGGGCTTCTGTGGCCTGGAGCGTCCCCAGCGGATCCGGCAGCAGCGTTTGCTTGTCGGCCAGCACTTCCAGCTTAACCCATGTCAAATCCAGCAGTTCCGCTCCCAGCCGCGCCACGCGGATGGCGTCTTCGGCGTTAAAGCATCCGGCCGTATTTGGCAGCAGCGTGTACTTCTTGCGGTCGAGGAAATCCAGAATGTTCCGCTGCCTGGCGTCCAGCAGCCGCTCCCGTCGCACCGCGACAGTTACCACCTCGCAGCCGCTCGCTTCAAGGGCTTCCTGCATCAACTCGAACGTGGCGTACTTGCCCGTGCCGACAAATAATCGACTTTTGAACGAATATGGCCCCAGTTTCAACATTTCCGACGGTTTTTGCATCATATCTGTCATTTTTAAGGTTTTCTCGGTAGGGCGGGCCATGCCCGCCATGTATCGCCAGCGTCCCGCCGGCACTTTCTTATTCTGAGCGCAGCGAAGAATCTCTCTTCATCGTTTTAGAGAGACCCTTCGCGGAGTTTATCCTCGAGTGCAGCGAAGGACTCAGGGTGACAACGATAGCATTTTTCTCAGCCTCCGCCAACAATCGTGACGATCTCGACGACATCACCGTCTTTTAGACAGGTCTGCTCGTGATTTTTCTTTGGGCACACCTGGCGATTTAATTCCACGGCGTAAGGTCCGGTTACGGCCAGTTCGGTTATAAGGCCTTTTATGGTAAGGCCTTGGGAAATTTCTCGTGGTTTTCCATTTACACTTATCATCAAAAAAACCTTCCTTCGGCTGCGCCAGTATAGGCCCCTTCGGACGGTGGGTCAATCAGTTTGGAATTTAAGTTTCAGCTTGGTTTTTAGACCATGAACCACTTCTTTCGCTATAGCTGTCGCTTCGAAAAGTTTTATTTTCCCAGGCGGTGCATTCGGCGTCGCGGACGCTATCTCACTGTAGCGGAACTGCCTGTAAATGAGATCAACGGCAAAAATCTCTGACCCCTTATACGTTTTATTCAAAGGCGGGCTATCAGGCGACGTTAAGGGAAATCTCCGTAGGGATCGAGTTGGAAACCTCTCCTATATGTAGTAGGGATATCTCACAAGAAATGGTCACGCCAAAACAACAAAATGTGGACATGGCAAAAAATTTTTATTCGTTGCGGCCGCGGGGGTTAGCGAAAAAAACACCTCTCAAAAACGAAAAAAATGCGCACAAATCGTGACTTCGCCGGTATAGGTAGAGGGACTACTGTTTTTTTTCGCCCCTCTAAAGACGATTTTACCCGTGTACCGCCGGCGTCCTCGCCGGCACGAACACCCAGAGTAAAACCTCTGGACCTCCGCTTTCGCGGGGGTGACAACGTACCGCCGGCGTCTTGCCGGCACGAACACCCAAGGCCGGCGAGGACGCCGGCGATACGAGAACGCGTAGGGTGGGTCTGCGACCCACCACGAAATGGACCAGAGATTCGGTGGGTCAGAGACCCACCCTACTTCATGCCGGCGAGACGGCGGCGATACCCAGGAGGACAGGCAGATGATGATGGCAAAAGAACTCAAAGCTCCCGAACGGACGGCGGATGACTGGGCACGGCTGTTGATTCTGAAGCATTACCTGCTGAATTTCGAATGGGATGCCGGGGCGACGGTGATGCTGCACTATTGGCGGGGCGATTTCTACGTTTATCAGGATGAGGTGTATCGCCCGCTGCCCGAGGATGAATTGGCCGTCATCGTCCGCGGCTTTCTCGTCCATCCCAAGGTGTTTCTCACGCCGGGCACGCTCGAACGCGGTGCTATGGAACCGTGCGAGAAGGTATCGGCGCGGCTGATTGATGAAATCATCCGCCTGCTCAAACGCCGGGTGGATGTGTTTATCCCCTCGCATCAGGCGGTTCCCGGCTGGCTCGCGACGCCGCCCAACAACACGCCCAAACGGCACATGCTGAATATGGGCAACGGCCTGCTGGACCTCGCCGGCGCCCTCGACGGCGATGCGGACCCCCTCTACGGCTATTCGGCCCGCTGGTTCGACACGGTGCGGTTGCCGTATGATTACGAACCGCAGGCGCCGTGCCCGCAGTGGCTACAGTTTCTGGATGAGGTGTTCGAAGGTGATGAGGGCCTCATCCGCCTGCTGCAATGCTGGTGCGGCTATCTGCTCACGCCCGATACCCGTCAGCACAAGTGCCTGATTGCCGTGGGCGAAGGGGCCAACGGCAAGAGCGTGCTGTTTCGCGTGGTGGAGGCATTATTGGGCGAACAGAACGTCTCGCATGTGCCGCTGGAGGTGTTCGGCGAACGGTTCGCCCTGAACGCCACCGTCGGCAAGCTGGCGAACATCGTCTCGGAAGTAGGCGAGATGGACCGCGTCGCCGAAGGACGGCTCAAGGAGTTCGTCGCGGCCGACATGATGACGCTGGACCGCAAGTTCCATGAGCCGCAAACCGTCAAACCCACCGCCCGGCTGATGCTGGCGACCAATAACCTGCCCCGCTTTAACGACAAGACCGGCGGCATCTGGCGGCGGATTATCCTGCTGCCGTTTGCCCGCACGTTCGCCCCGCATGAACAGGACCGCGAGCTGGCGGACAAACTCATCGGCGAACTGCCCGGCATTCTGAACTGGGCGATTGAGGGGCTGAAGCGTTTACGAACGGAAGGCACGTTCCCGCAGACTCCGACCGCGGTCCAGGCCCTCGACGATTACAAAATCGACTGCAATCCCGCCCGCGAGTTCCTGTTGGAGCATTACCACAACTCCTCGCCGGGCTTTGTCACCGCCCGTGAGGTCTATCAACGCTACCTGCAATGGTGCACCGCCACCGGCCACCGCCCCGTCGCCGATAGGGTGTTAGGCAAGGAAGTCCGCCGGACCTTCCCGACCGTGGAGCGGAGACGTTTTGGCACTCGCCAAATACGTCAATGGATTTATGAAGGCCTTCAAGGAGTATAGGCCGTGTCCCATGTGTCCTATGTGTCCCATCATTTTCCTATTGTTTTTACACAGAGTATGATTTTCTCTCCCGCGAACAACAATAGGAATTACATTGGACACATGGGACACATAGGACACCGGGCTTACCAAAAACCATCGGGGTGCGTTCCACGCCCCGCAAGCTTAGCCCCTGACGTGAGTCAGGGGTCGGATGGGCATGACGCATGATAGCGCACAGAGTGTTTGACCCACGACTAACGTCGTGGGCTAACATAAATGCCGTCGAGGCGGCGGCGATACGAGAAGGCATCCGAATAATGAAAGAAAGGCATTTTAACCAATTTCTCGGCGGCGGAAGAGAGCAATGGCGAACAAAAGGACGGCCGTGACGTACAGGATGGCGTACAGGGATGTTATGCCAATGTAGCTGAGTGGGACGGGGACTTCGGCGTAAATGGCGTTGGTGACCACGAAATGGTTGACATTGGGTACTATCGCCAGTGCGGCCTGACCGACATATTGCCAGACGCCGCCGCGAGCGATGACCGGACCCAGCCAAAATGGCAGGGATGTGCCCAGCAGGAAGAAAATAGTGCATACCAGCAAGGTCGTCACCATGTTCAGCCGGGTAGCAGCGGCAACCGCAATGGAAGTAAGAACAAGAACCGCTATAACTGTGAGCAGGATTGGGCCTGCCATTTGAAAATGGAGATTTTGCGGCTGCGGATTGTAGTGCCAGTCTTTATCGATAAAGAAAAGCACTCCGGCCAGAATGGTCGCCAGGATGGACCACAAAACGACGGCTGTGGAGCCAAACCGCAGGCTATAAAGGTAATTGGCGGCCAGGGAGACAATAAGGGTTACGCCCAGAGCAATGGAGCCCAGGATAATGACCACGTAGTCGGCCTTATTATAGGCGGCTTGCATAACCCCTTGGCGTATAACGAATAACAATGTTAGCGACAAAAGATACATGGCCAGCAATACCGCAGCGGCGATGCCGAGGAATTTGCCAATGATAAAAACGGATCGCCGGACGGTTTTGGATACGACGGTGAGGACGGTTTTATTCTCGATTTCCTCGGTGACGGTTCCGACGGCGGCAAAAACCGCCAGCAGCAGCCCCGCCACCAGCAGCGTGGAAAGACCGACGTCCTGCAGGAGCAGGTTATCGTCATCCAGGGTGTACATGACCAGCGACGGGCTGAAGATGAACAGAAGAATCGTGGCGCCGATGATGATGCCATAGATCGGCTGTCGCAGAGTTTCAGTGAAGGTGTTCGTGATAATCGGCGGTAAATTTCGCAGCATGACGGTTCCTCAAGGCCCCTGCGGGGGCACGTTCAGGGCCTCATCATGGCGGCGAATGGCTGGTTTTGCAAGCCCAAAGCTTGCCGAACAAGCCATAAAATACGAGCAAGACAGTATTTGCAAAGTCGAGCACCTTATGTTATGCTGTCGGCCCGGAGTGAGAGCCAACACGTGCATTACGCAGGCCGCGGCCTACGGTTCAGTGTGCCGAGTAAACCTTTGGTATTTTGAGCGAGAACGAACGTTATGAAACTATCCTATAAACGGGCCGAAAGGTTGTCGTTATTGGCGTTGGGGGTGCATTTTTTGTTTTTCCTGTTGCTGTTGTGGATCAGCAAACAAACAGGCAGTTCGGCCGGACGGGTGGAGGCGTGGCATTTTCTCGGCGGGGTTATTATCTGGCTGGTGCTGTTTATGCAATTTCGTCAGCGGCGGTTCGCTCAGGAAGAGCAATTCGAGGGCGAGCAGTTCGAGCGATTAAAGGCGGAAGGCAAGGATACGTCGGTATTTGAAGGCAAGAGCGTCGAGGAAAGCATGCATCTGGCCGTGCGGCGGCTGGCGTGGCTGGAAAAATACCTGATACCGATTTTTGCGATTCTTTACGCGATTTATCTCCTGGTTATTGGCTACTGGCAGTTTCATTTGGTGCGGAAGGGGGAAGTTCTTCCGCTGGCGGCGGATAAAACGTTACAGGTTTGTGCGGCGTATCTGGCCGGGTTGGCGGTGTTGAGCTTTTTGTTCTCGCGGTATGCGGTGGGGATGAGCCGCCAGAGCGCCTGGCGGCCGTTGCGGGCGGGCGGCAGTTACTTGCTCAGCAATGTGCTGGGCTGCGGGGTGCTGGCGGGCATGATTATCGGCATTCAACTTTTCGGCCCGGCCCAGAACGGCGGCCGGTGGGATATGTGGGTGGCGTATGCATTGTCGGGATTGATGATGTTTATCGGGATTGAGACGGTGTTGAATCTGGTGCTGGATTTATATCGTCCTCGCATCAAGGGTCAGTATCGTCGGGCGTCGTTCGAGTCGCGGCTACTGGGGTTGCTGAGTGATCCGGAAGGCATTTTCAAGACGGCCGCTCATGCTCTGGATTATCAGTTCGGATTCAAGGTTTCGGAAACATGGTTTTTCAAACTCCTGCAGCGGGCGGTGGTGCCGCTGATACTGGTGATGGCGGCGATTTTGTACCTGATGACGTGTCTGGCGATTGTGCCGGCGGGCAGCAAGGCGGTTCTGGAGCGATTCGGCCGGCCGCTGAATATCGATGCGCCGCTGGAGCCGGGCCTGCACCTGAAACTACCCTGGCCAATGGACACCATGCGGGTGTTTCCGACGGAACAATTGCAGTCGATCAACATCGGATTCGAGCACAGCGCGGAGGCGGAGCAGAAGCCGGTTATTTGGACGGCGAAACACTGGGAGAAGGAATATCCTTTATTGGTTGCATTGAACTCTGAAGAAGGCACTAGAGTTGCCGTTAGCGATACCAGAGCTTTGCCAGGAGTGACCGGGCGAAGTGAAACTGAAGAGCAGGCAAAGATATTTGATATGCTTGTGGTGGCGTTAGTGGTTCAGTATCACATCCAAGACATCCGCGATTATGGGTACGGAACGGATCGGTGTTATCAGTATCCGGTGGAATTGCTGAAAGCGATGTGTTTCCAGGAGACGATGCGATATGCGGCTAATTCGGATTTGCAAAGCCTGATGGGACCGGGTTGGCAGGAGACGACGCGTATATTACAGGAACGTTTTCAACGGCGAGTGGATGAATACGGATTAGGCGTACGTATTGAATTCGTTGGATTGGAATCGGTTCATCCGCCCTGGGAAGAGGGTGTGGGTGAGGCGTTCGAGAAGGTGGTGGGAGCATTGCAGACCAAGCAGGCGAAAGTGTTGACAGCGCATGGTCAGGCCAGCGACAAACTGGCGAAGGCACATGGTGATAGCGGGGTGCGGCTTGCCCAGGCCCAGGCATACAAAGTTCGCCGGGAAAAGGTTACTGAGGCGATATCCAAACGTTTTGAACAACAGGCAGAGGCGTATGAAAAAGGGAAGGATGTTTATCTTTGGCGAGAATATTTATCGGTGTTGGATGAATATATCCCGGAACTGCGTAAATACGTGGTGGATTCGGATGATGTGGATAGCTGGGTGTATTTGTTCGATTTGAAGGAGCAGTTGCAGCCCGATCTGCTCAGCGGTCTGGATATCGGTCCAACAGAGGAACAACAGAGGTAAATGAAAGGTAAACATTTAGCCACAGATTTCACTGATATACACAGATTTGAATTTTATTTTGAGGACAAAGATCAGTATTCGCAAATACGAAATTGTATCAGCGAACATCTGCGTAATCAGTGGCTAAAAAAAAGAACAACCTGTAACCGGAAATGTATAATAGTATGTAGGAGTATGAATCGTGAAAAAGCATTGGGGCGTAATCCTGCTGGCGTGTGTGATTGTAATTATTCTGCTGGGGTACGCGATGGCGTTTACGGTGCGCTATCAGCAAAAGGCTTTGGTTTTGCGATTCGGCAAAATTGTACGTGTGGAAGACGAACCCGGTCTGAAATGGAAATGGCCGTTCCCTATTGATAAAAACGTAAATCTGGACTGCCGGATACGTACGTATGATTCGGTTGTACATGAACTGAAGACGCGTGATGAGAACACGGTGCTGGCGAGCGTGTATGTAAACTGGCGCATAGTGGATTCGGAAAAGTTTTATACCGAGTTTAACAAACTGCAGCGGGATATTGTCGTTGAGGCCGAAAGCGCCATAAAAAGCTGGTTGACCACGGCATTGAATGTGTTCGCCGAATATAATCTCAGCGAATTGGTAACGCTGGATAAAGAGCGGTTCAAGCTTGACGACATTGAAAAGGGTGACGCTGCCCACGAGGGATTATTGACGCGGCTACGAGAGCGGGCGCAGCCGAAATTTGGCGTAGAAATTGTGGATGTGGGGATTCGTCGATTAAATGTGCCGGATATAGTGACGAAAGATGTATTCGATCGAATGAAAGCGGATCGCCAGGCGGAAATTGTTCGTTTGGAATCGCAAGGTGCATCAGAAGCGAGCATCATCATCGGCGATGCGGAAAGCAATGCTGTCAAGATTCGCGCCGAGGCCGAAGCCCGAGCGCGGGCCATTGAGGGTGAAGGCGATGCGGAAGCAGCGCGGTATTACACCACATTTTTAAAGCATCCGCAACTGGCGACGTTCCTGCGACAACTGGAAACCTTGCGCAAAACGCTTAGCAAGCGGACGACACTGGTATTGGACAGCGATTCCGCGCCATATCAGTTATTAAGCCGGCCCCCGCAAATTAACGAAGCCTCTCCGGAGGAAAAATAATATGAGTGAAAAGGAACCCACACCGATGCCTCCGGCGAATGAGCAACCGGGCGAGCCAAACGCCCCCGTTGCGCATCCCGATCATGATGATCATGCTCATGATCATCATGGTCATCATCATGCCCGCGAAGAAGCGCCCTATATTCCGGAAGATCCCGGTAATGCCGCCCTGGCGGATGCGCTGCGGATCAGCTTCAAGGTGTTGAAGCTGGTGATGATCGTAGTGGTAATTGTATTTATCGCCAGCGGTGTATATCAAGTCCCTTCCAATGAGGTGGCAGTGGTGCTGCGTTTCGGAAGGGTAACAGGAACCGGCGCAAACCGCATTAAGGAGCCTGGATTACACTGGAGCTTTCCGCGGCCGATTGATGAGCGGATTATGATTCCCCGCGGTAAACAGCAGCTAGACGTTGATGATTTCTGGTATTTTATGACCAAGGAAGAGCGAGCGGGATTGAAACAAAGTTTTGCCGGACCGACACTGCAATTTTTGCAGGACGGATACAGCCTGACCTCAACACGCGGTTTGGAGGGTAAAACAACATCTTCAGAAAAAGGCGTGATTGCAGATTATAGTATCATGCATAGCCAGTGGCGAATTGAATACGCCGTATCGGAGCCGCCGGTGTTTATCGAGAAACTGTGGGATGGTACCGAAGCGGGTTGGAGCGATGTGGAAAGGTTAATACGCGATGTGTTAGCTGCTGCGGTAATCAAAGCGAGCGGACATCGTGATGTGTGGGCAACGATTACTAGGGAAGAGGAAGCGTTTCGCTGGGAAGTTGAGTCGTTGGTGAAAGATCGTATGATTGATTTAAACGTTGGTTTGACCATAGATCAGGTTATTTTTACAGGCAAGAAAATTATCCCACCACGGCAAGTGCAGGCTGAATATGAGCGGTTTACTACAGCAAAAACAAACGCTGAAAAGATGAAAACCTCAGCAGGAGCGAAAGCATCTGAGATTCGCAATACGGCGGAGTCGGAGGCCAAGGTGATGGTCGCCACGGCCGAAGCGTATCGCAAGTCGATTGTGGAGGCGGCGCGGTCGGACGCCCAGCGGCTGGAGGACATGCTGGCGAAGGTGCGTCTGGCGGCCGAACAGCGCGTGCCCGGCGAAGGCGCCCAGGTCGAGGCGCAGCGGCGGCAGGTGTATAACGACCTGCTGGCCGTAACGGTGGATGAGTTGTATCAGGAAATGCTGCGGGATGTGCTGGCCGCGGCGGATGAGGTGTTTGTGCCGGCGTCGGGTGAAACAGGCAAAACCGAATGGCGTTTGCAGCTTAGCCGGGACGCGACGCTGGGCAAGAAGAAACAGGATGAACAAAAGAAATAAAATTTAGCCACAGATTACGCAGATGACCACTGATAAGAAATTTTTAGCCGCGAATTTACACGGATTATCACGAATTTTAATTTATTCGCGTTCATACGGGTTTTTTTGTGGCAAAGAATTTTTTTGTGATTCGCAATCAAATCAGTGTTTATCAGTGTAATCTGCGGCTAAAAATGAAGAACTGGATTCCCGTTTTCACGGGAATGACACGGTAGGATGATTTGACAGGATACATAGAATATGGGCATACATAGTCATCATCA
>JAFGBA010000255.1 GCA_016933395.1 Sedimentisphaerales bacterium
AACTGGCCGCCAAAGAACATCCCGAATACCTTGCCAAGTGCGGCGGGACATATAGTTCAGAGTGGTTTTTCAGCAAGATTTTGCATTGCCTGCGCGTTGATTCCAAGGTGTTCGCCGCTGCGCATACGTGGGTGGAACACGCCGACTGGATGCCGGCGGTGCTTACAGGTACGACGCATCCATCGAAGATTAAACGTTGCCGGTGTGCGGCCGGGCACAAGGGGATGTTTAATAGCAGCTGGGGCGGCTATCCGGCCAAGGATTTCCTGGCCAAATTGGATGCCAAGATGGGGGCTTTTCGCGACACTTTGAGTAACGAGACTTATGCTGTCGATACCAAGGCGGGGAATCTGACGCCGGAATGGGCCGGTAAACTGGGGCTCAAGGCAGGGATTCCGGTGGCCATGGGAGCATTCGACGCCCACCTGGGTGCGGTTGGCTCGGGAATTGGCGCCGGCAAAGTAGTTAAGATCATCGGCACCAGCACTTGCGACATGGCTGTCTGGCCCATCGATGCGGATCTGCCGGACATACCGGGCATCTGCGGCATTGTGGATGGTTCGATCTTGCCGGGCTTTTTCGGCCTGGAAGCGGGGCAATCGGCCGTAGGCGACATTTTCAACTGGTTCGTCAACTATATTCAAGCCGGCGGACCGGATAAAGGTTCGCATGAAGCTCTCACCAACAAAGCCGCCAAACTAAAACCCGGCCAATCAGGTTTGCTGGCGCTGGACTGGAACAACGGTAACCGTACCGTACTGGTCGATCAGCGGTTGACGGGCTTGCTGCTGGGGCAAACACTGCACACTCGACCTGAAGAAATTTACCGCGCTCTTATTGAGGCAACGGCTTTTGGAGCCTTGACCATCATCAATCGCTTCGAAGAATACGGCGTCAAAGTGGGCGAAGTTATCAACTGCGGCGGCATTGCGGAAAAAAACGATATGCTTATGCAGATTTACGCCGATATCCTGGGGCGGGAGATGAAAGTGTCGCGCTCGGCGCAAACTTGCGCCCTGGGCGCAGCGATTTGCGGCGCGGTCGTAGCGGGCAAGGCCGCCGGCGGATACGACACTTTCGCCGCTGCACAAAAATCGATGACCGGCGTGAAACCGACCGTTTACAAACCAAATCCGAAAAATCACGCTGTTTATGAGCGAATTTACGGCCTCTACAAACAGGTGCATGACGCCTTTGGCATTAAAGGCCGATCAGCCGACTTGAGCAACGTGATGAAAGATCTGCTGGAGATCAAGGAACAAGCTCATCGCTAACAGGTGAACGCATGGAGGCTATGCAACACATTCTCGCCGCCGTTGATTTTACGCCCGAGTCGGAAAAGGCGTTATCGCTGGCGACGCGGCTGGCCCGCGCCCACGATGCGCTGCTGCACATCACGCACGTGGTGGAGGATAACGAAGTCAAGGCCAGGACGCGCCAGGACCAAATCGAATGGGAGGAGGCCGCCGGTGCGTTAACCAGGGAGACGCAAGGGGAAATTCACGTTTTATTCAAAGCCAGCCAGCGTTTTCAGCGATTAATGACGGATGGCACGCCGCTGCCGGTGAAAATGCTGATCGACGTGGCGGCGGGCCGGCGTTTTGAAGAGATATTCCGGCGGATGCGCGATATTCCGGCGGATTTATTGATTTTGGGTGGGAACGAGGAAATTGATCTGACACCCCAGCGTCATGGTTTTGTGCTGGATTGTCTGGCCCGGGTGCGTGCGCCGGTGCTGCTGGCGTGGAATACCGAAGGCGAACCGTTTGTAAATGTTCTTGTCGCCGTGAATGATGTCGCCGCCTCCGAATCGGCTTTGCGAATTGCCGAACAGTTGGCGCACTTTGATGAAGCCAGGCTGCATATCGTGCATGTGGAGCCATCAGCGGATGATATCCATTTCGCGTCACCAACCGGCGCAGTTGCCGGTGACGTCGAACAGCAACGGCAAACGTTCACCGCTGCAATACGGAAAATATGCACTCAGTTAACAGGCCGGGATGCGGATGCGATAGAGATTCATTTCACCCGGGCGGCCGATCCGGCGCGGGGTATTCTCGAAATCGCCGCGGAGATTGAAGCGAATTTAATCGTCCTTGCCCGCGGCGGCGCCCGCACCCTTCAACGTATCGGCCCCACTACGCGACAAGTCATCGACGACACCGAATGTTCCATCCTGGTTGTCAAGGAACCGGGTTTTCATTTCGACCTCGATTAGGGGCTGATGTTCTTTGAAACGGCGGGGACGAGTTGGAACAGTTTGCGCGGGAACGGCCCTCTTTGCGGCGGAGTAAAGCGAGTTGGCGTCGTAACGCCCGCTTGTGCAACGGGACAAGACCGATGGACATTGAGGCTGTGCTTTTAGCGGCAAGCCGGCGACTAAAGCGCCGGGCCCGGGCTGAAAGCGGCGGGACAAAGTCAATTTACTTTATCGCGGCGCTTAAAGCACGGGAACTGCGCTTTAAGCGCCAGGATGATTCCTTTTGTCGCAGGGCCTGCGTTTTTGTCGCAGAGGCTGCGTTTTAGTCGCGAAGGCTGCGACTTTGTCGCGAAGACGATTCCTTTTGTCGCAGAGGCTGCGCTTTAGTCGCAGGAGCTGCGTTTTAGTCGCGAAGGCTGCGAAAAAAGCGCCGTGACGGCGCGGGGGTTTTTATGGGACGGTCATTTTGCGAAACCGCTGTAAGTTTCGATTTTATCGTAAGATAATATGATTAACGCCAAAGCCGGGACTGAGTACGTCCTGACTCGAATGTAAATCAATAATTATTTGTTGTAATTGGAGAAATTTAGTTGGCCTGAGCCGGTAATCGGCTTATTGGCGCCGTCTTGAAGGGGATTGACATAATGAAAAAACCAATCCCTAAGTCGCTGGCGCATCTCTTTTTCTTTGCCGGATAGAGAGATATTGCCAGCAAGGTTGGTTTGTTCGCCGGGGTCTTCCTTTAGATGGTAGAGTTCATTGGGGCCTTGCGAAAAGCGGTGGATATATTTCCAGTCTGGGGTTCGCACCATGCGCACCGGCCCATATTCATTAAAAACGACGACATGGTCGTGGGTGTCTTGAAGCATTCCCCGCAATAAGGAGGCGAAGCTTTTACCGGGCAATTCTTGCGTCAATTGACAGTTGATGCCGACATAGTCCAGCAGCGTCGGCGGAAAATCATATTGACTTACCAGGTTGTTATTAATCCGGTTTTCCAAAATATGGCCGGGGTGAGAGACGATAAAGGGGACTTTCACGGATTCTTCAAACAGATTCAGCGGAAACGTGGCGTTGCCCTTGCCGAACACGCCGTGGTGGCCCATGTTCATGCCGTTATCGCTGGTGAAAATAACCATAGTATTATCCCGCAGATGGTTGGCCTCCAACCAGTCCAGAAGCTTGCCGATATTGGCGTCCATGGCTTCCGTGGCCGCGTAATAGCCGCTCAGATAGTCGCGGCGCATTTGGGCGTTCTCGACGGGAATGTTTAATCGTTGCACCCATGTCGGAGGCGCCAGGCCGTCGGGGACGGATGTAAAGGGGCAATGGCGATAGTAAAACTCATAAAGCTCCAGAGGATGATGCTCGCGCGTCCAGGGTGAATGCGGCGCTGTAAAGTGAACGCTGAGATAGAAGGGGGAAGGTGTGGTTTTTTGTTCTTCCAGCCATTGCAGGGCATTGTCCGTAATGACATCCGTGACGTACCCCGGCTCTTCATAGACCTCGCCGTTTCTGATAAGGGGGGCATTATAATACGGGCCGCCGCCCAAAGCGTGGACCTTCCAGAGTTGGAAGCTTTTTTGCGGATGGTGTGAATCGCCCAGGTGCCATTTGCCGCTGATGCCGCAGACGTAGCCATGCCGCGATAAACTATCCGTATAGCCGGGTTGACCTTGCAGGTATTCAATCAACTCACCGTTGCCCGAGGGTTCATATTTGGCGGTGGTGTCGCCGGCGGCGAGCCAGTCATGGATGCCGTGCTGAGAAGGAATTTGGCCGGTCAGCAGCGTTGCCCGCGCTGGGGAGCACACCGGACTGACGCAAAAAAAGTTATTGAAGGTTAACCCGGATGCCGCCAACCGCCTCAAATTCGGCGTTCTTATTTCATCATTGGGAATCCACGCGCCCAGATCATCCGCTAAAATGAAAATAATATTTGGCCTATTATAAATGGAGTTTTCCATGAGCAGAACTTAACGGCTTTATTTAGAATTTGACTACGTCTCTTTTCCTGTATTTGACGAACCAAACCCGTTTTTTTGTTCCATGATCTTAAACACTTTGGGTGTTATACCCGTCTCTCTTGTGAAAAAGCGGGTAAAATTATTACGATTGGAAAATCCCAAATAGCCGGAGATATGATCGATGGACATGTCTGTTTCCCGGAGAAACATCTCTATTTGAGCCACTCTATTCTTATTGATTTCCTCAAGTATTGTTGAATTTAATTGTTTTTGAAATCTATGTTCGAGTACTCGTCTTGATAGTGATGTCGCTTTGACAACATCTTCAACCTGGATGGCCAATCTGGCGTTATCCCGAATAAATCTCAATGCTGTTCGCAGTTCCCTGTCTTCAACGGCTAAAATATCCGTGGATTGTCTCGTGATAATATGGGATGGTTTTATGATAATTCTCTGTCCATCCATTTTCTCTCCACCCATCAGGCGTTCCATAAGTTGAGCCGTCTGATAACCGGCTTCTTCCACTTTGAGAACCAGGCTGGAGAGCGGCGGGAAAGCCAGGTCGCAAAAAAAATCTTCATTACTCACACCGAGAACCGCGATGTCATCAGGAATATGCAAACCTGCTTCATGACAAGCTTCGATCAGGTGAATAGCACGGTCATCATTGCTGGTCATTATTCCGATGGGTAATGGCAGGGTAAACGCCCATTCTTTTAGGGAATCAAGCATTTTCGACCAGGAAGCCGGCTTGCTTTTGGCTTCGTAAATAAAAGGAGAAAAACCCGCCTGGCGCATCGCATCGGTAAAACCTTCGCATCTGAGTTTGGCCCAGAACATATCTTCAAAGCCGCAAAAGGCAAAATGTTTGAATCCCAAATGAATCAGGTATTCCGCTCCCATCCGCCCCACGGCTTTATGGTCCATTAACACATAGGGAATATTTTTAATTTGTTCATGAGTATGAATGGCAATAATCGTCGGCGTGCCCTTTTTGATATGTTTTACATCCAGGCGAGGATTACGGGTAATCAGCCCATCAATTTTCTGTTCCTCATTGACAAGCCGGGAAAACACCAGTTTAGGCAAGGAGGGATTGTCCTCATAAAGCATTAACGGCCCCTCCAGATAATACATCCAGGGACCGTGAAGCTGGTTATAGCGGGCAACCCCGCGCAATAAAGATATACAATGTTTGCGAAAAAGAATTCTCAAAAGCACTCGATGCGAATTCAACATATTCTGAGTTTACTTTTTTTGATATAAAAAAGAAAGAAAAATTACGCTACCAAGGCATGTCTTGATGAGTCCGCAAACAAGATATAGTTGTAACATCTTAATATATAATGCCTTACGTGATATTTTTAGCAAGGAGCGATGTTGCTGCAAGATTTGACCGCGTAAAAAAGGCGTGTGTAATATGATATATTATTTACGCAAACTGAGATATCTTTTCTGTTGATTATTAGCGATCTTATATGAAGTGAGCGATTCAGATTGGCATAAGTCAGGAAAGTCTTGCCGTTATGAATAAAAATAAATTACTTAAAGCAAAAGGTTTTACCCTTATCGAATTACTGGTGGTGGTTTCCATCATCGCTCTGTTGGTGTCGATTTTGCTCCCGGCGTTGTCCAGAGCCCGGGAACAAGCCAAAAAAGCTGTATGCGGGACGCAATTGCATCAGATCGGACTGGCGATATATGAATACGCCGTGTCTAACGATATGAAATTGCCCATATACGACCAGGCGGAATCAAATCGTCGGGGATACCGAACCAGCCTACTTTTTAACAATCGCATGAAACTTTGGGGAAACGATGAAAGCGCTGAAGAAGCTGAGCCTCGCTTGTTGGATCCCTATCTGGGTAAAAAGATCGAGGAGTGCCCGCTGGATAAGGGATACCAAGAAGAAGCAGGCAATTATATTGATCCGAGCGTGTATCTGGGGCATTCCTTTTATGAGATATATGCCAACAGTTATGTTTACAATGCCGGTATTAGTACGTATTCCGATATTGGCAACCCAATTTCCTCTTTGGGCGATTCCTGGAATATGTATGTGGTGGAA
Source organism: Sedimentisphaerales bacterium (assembly GCA_016933395.1). Taxonomy (GTDB): domain Bacteria; phylum Planctomycetota; class Phycisphaerae; order Sedimentisphaerales; family SM23-30; genus JAFGBA01. The sequence continues at coordinate 6,237 of JAFGBA010000255.1, forward strand.
ACGCTCTATAACAAGAAAATCAGCAGCATTAAAAATCCCGCCATGTTTTGCCTCGCCGCCGACAGAACCATGCTCTATGTGGAGTATTATACGGTGGGAAATAGATATACGAAATATATGAAAATGCATTCACCCGATACTCAGGAGTTAAATATGGCTTACGTGGACGGGCATGTCAGCAAAGCGGAAATATTTGATGCTCCCGACCATCTGCGTAACAACGAATATATCGTGATGCCGTAATATGAAGATCTCGATCATTAATAGTTGGAGATATGAAGCAATCTTAAGAAAGGTTATGATTAATGAAGTTTAACGGTTTGGTTCCCGCTGTTTTCACGCCGATGCACGCGGATGGTTCATTGAATCTTGATATTATTCCCGCCATCGTGGATCACGTGCTGGCCAATAACTGTTGCGGCGTTTATATCTGCGGCAGCACGGGTGAGGCGGCTTCGCTGACCTGCCAGGAGCGTATGCTTGTGGCCGAACATTATATTAACGCCGTTAAAGGACGGATTCCCACCATTGTCAATGTCGGCCATGATTGTCTGGCCGATGCCCAGCGGCTGGCAACTCACGCGCGCGATATCAAGGCAGACATGATTTCCGCCTATCAGCCCAATTATTTCCGCTGTGAAAGTTTAAATGCGTTATTGGCGTGCATCAAAGAAATTTGCCGCGGGGCTCCGGATCTGCCTTTTATTTATTATCATACGCCACGCGCAGGTTCCAGTTTTGATATGTATGAGTTTCTCAAGGCCGGCAAGGAATGCATCCCTTCACTGGCCGGCATTAAGTTCAGCACGACCAATATCCATGAATATCAGGAATGTCTGCTGTGTCAGAACGGCCGCTTTTGCATGTTTTTCGGCACTGATCCGATGTTGCTTAGCGCATTAAGCGTAGGTTCGAAGGCGTCGATCGGCACATCCTTTTCTTTTGCCGCCCCCGTTCTCAATCGGGTGATATCCTGTTACCGCCGAGGCGATATGAGCGGAGCACAAAAGTGGCAGGGGTGTTCCGTGGCTATGACTCGCATCCTGTTTAAACATCGTGGTTTGCCGGCTTTCAAGGCCATGATGAAACTGATCGGATTGAATTGCGGCCCGACGCGATTGCCCCTGGTGGCGCTAATTGATGCCGAAACGGCTTCTTTAAAACAAGAACTGGAGGAGATCGGCTTTTTTGACTGGCTGGAGCCGGACGACAAACTTCATCGGGTAATGGAGGTTAAGCCAGAAATTATCGAACAAAATCGAATGGTTCGAGGATAAAATCATAATTACACGAACATTGAAGGCCGTAAATAAGCTGAAGAATTTACAGGAGGTAGCCTATTGAGCACATATATCCAGGATTCGGAGTGTGAAGAAGTATATTTACGTTAATGTTTCAAAAGGAAAGGAAGGATGAAAATGTACACGAAAAGAATTATTGGAATGTTGGTTGTTATGGTGATAAGTGTAAATGTGGTTCAGGCGACATTGAGTAATCCGGCGGATTTGCCGTGGGAAGGCGTAGTGAACGTATCTGACGCCGATACAATATCATATTCCCAAAGCAATACATTTTACTGGACCCTCAATGAAGATGCCGGCGGCGTTCCCGCGAATGTGACGTATAGCGGTAGTATGACTGTTGACACGGGTCAGTGTCTCGTTGGCGTCGTATCGGGAAACGCGATCACGTCGATTTTAACCATTCGAACGACCCTGGGCGCTCCCGGAGTTGTCGATTATGTCGGTAATATCTACAGAGACCCTGGTATAGGCATACGTCTGGGACACATTGATGATGTTGGAATCATCAATATTGAAAATGGCAATACGCTAAAGGCGAATGGTTTAGCTAAATACACCAACGTATCCGCTCCCTCCAGCAACGCCGTTGTCAATATCAATGATGGGCATGTATTTTGCTACACCAGCGTGGTAGATCGCAATATGGCCGGTATTACGGTTAACATCGCCAGCGGAAGCAGCTTACGCATTATGGCGGACATCCTTAACGTTTACAACGCCGCCACCTACGCGGCGAATACCACAGGTTCGGATGGCATAGCCGGCTCCGTCACCCCCGAACCCGGCAGCACGTTGTCATTTGTTAATGGCGGCGATTACGAAGGCAATCCCACAGTGCTCATTACCGCCCAGGCGGGCGCTCCGATTATTGAAACCCAACCTGTTGACGCCATGGTCAATGTGGGCGAGACAGCGGTCTTCACCATCGAGGCAATCAATTCCCTCACCGGCGACGCCACCGGCCTGCACTACAACTGGTATGAATATGTTGACGGCGTGTCTGATATTCCCGTGGGGACCGATGCGCCGATGCTGTCTCTCCCCGGTGTTGACGTCAGTTATGATGGCAAGGAGTACTATTGTGATGTCTATAATGTGTCATTCACGGTTACGTCGGATAAGGCGTATTTGACCGTCAGGCGCATCATCGCCCACTGGCAATTCGAGGATGACATGGTCGATATCATCGGCGGCTGGACAGGTGAATTCGTTGACCCCAACGAATTGAATCCGACGCCGACGCCGGCCTATGATCCCGACGGCATCAACGGCAAGGCGTTCCAGTTTGCCGGCGACACCACCCAAATTCGCATTATTAACAGCAACGATGGATCTTTCGACTTCTATCCTTATGGCCTGACGGTTAGTTGCTGGCTCAAGACCACCGAGGCGCAAACTGAAGCTGTGGCGTATCCGGTTTTGTATGGCAATCCCAGCGGCCTTGGCGGCGATCCGGATGTCCGCGGCTGGTTTATTTTGACCAATTCCGACAACACCTGCGGTGGTAAGATTCAGGGCGCAGCTTCCGTGATTACCACGCCGCCGCTGATCGCCGACGGCCAATGGCACATGCTCACCCTGACTCATGCGGGCGGCGCCGTGGCGGTATATGCCGACGGTGTGGTGGTTGACGGTTTGACGGACGCCACTCCGGAGTTTTCCTTGAATGAGTCGCTGCTGATTATGGGCGCCATGCTCACCGGAGAACGCTCATATAAAGGTTCTTTGGACGATGTGCGAATTTACAACTATCCGCTGAATCCCTTCGAAGTGGCCACCGTTTACACTGATTTCATGCCGGGCGCAACCATTTGCGCTGAAGCGGTTCCCAATGACCTTAATGGTGATTGCATCGTGGATTTGGCGGATTTCGCCATTTTTGCTTCAACATGGCTTAATTGTAATGAAGTGCCGACATGCTTAACATCGAATCCTCAGTGATAATAATGGCGCCGGCTTGACATTATTGGGTTTTTGTGATAGGGTTATCCTGTTGTGGGGAACGGTTTTCATGCCGTTCCCCACTTGTTTAACCGCCATTTCGTTTTAAGAATGATAAAAATTGGATAGAATGGTTAAAGCTGGGATCTCAACAACCATTGTGGCGGTGTTTTTGTTTCTGACCCTGACCGGATCCGGTTAGGAACATGCCCGTCGGGATGTTTTGAATGTTGGCAAAGGTATTTTGCAACGAATAGGTGTTGTTCCCGGCCAAACACATGAAAGGATATGTTTTATGAAGATGAAAAAACATATCATCAGTACGGTTCAACAGAGCTTAATATTAGGTGTTTTGTTGTTTTATCCGTGTATTAGCGGATTGGCAAAAGATGATGCCCATAACGATAAGGATGCAGTTTCCTCCGCATCCGAACTGGCGGCCCTGCGTCAAGCTCGCGATCAGGCCAAACATCGACAGCGCCGCATTATCATGAATAATGACGGCAATGATTTTCATCTACTCGGCCTGGAAGGTCTGGACCATCCGGAAAAATTTCTCGAAAGGCGCACGACGCCGCTGCTTGATTCGCAGGTGGATTCCATCTTTTACTGCACGGGCCTTGTCAATATGTATTCCAATCCCATGGCCGAATGTGAGCCGCGCAATAGCAGGTGGTTCAAGTCCGAACTCATGGCCGAGATGAAAAAGCGGGACATTGATCCGCTCAAGATGATGATTGCGCTCTGCCGCCAATATAACAAGGAGATTTTCTGGTCCATGCGAATGAACGATACGCATGATGCTTCCAATGCGATATTAATGGCGCAGTGGAAAAAGGACCATCCAGAATATCTGGTTGGCGCAATAGAAGACCGCGCCAAAATGACCTACGGGGGGAGTCGCTGGTCTTCGCTGGATTATAATCATCCCGAGGTGCGGGATAAGGTTTATCGCATTCTGGAAGAAATATGCCGGCGTTATGACGTGGACGGCGTCGAGTTGGACTTTTTCCGCCATCCGGTGATTTATAAGGAGCAGATGTACGGCCGGGACATCTCTCAGGACCAATGTGATCTTATGACGGATTTGATTCGTCGCATCCGCAAGATGACCGAACAAGAGGGCATTCAACGCGGCAAACCGATTCTCATCGCGGTGCGTATTCCGGACTCCCTCGGTTTCTGCAAGGCCCTCGGGCTGGACCTGGAACAATGGTTGCGGGAGGGATTGATTGATATCATGGCCAGTGGCGATTATTTCAAGCTCGAACCCTGGGAAAACCTGGCGGCTTTGGGTAAAAAGTTTGATGTAGCGGTTTATGCCGGTCTGGAGCGATGCCGAATGCAAAAGATTGCCAGCGGCGCGGAAGGTCCGACGGATCTGAAAATCTGGCGAGGCGAGGCCTACCAGGCCTGGAAAGCCGGGGTGGACGGCATTTATACTTTCAACCGTTTTGATCCTCAGGATAAAATATTCTGGGAGATTGGGGATCCGCGCCTTCTCGAAACTCTGGAACGCACGGACCAGACGGTTTTTGTCAATCCCAATGGATGGTCGAAGCCGCAGACCTGGCTTAAAGACGGCCAGACGTACCTGAAGGACAAGTAGATGACGGGGAGATCCCTGGTATGGCAGGATTGGCTGGTGATCGCCGCCTACGGCGCGGGGATGCTGGCGGTGGGCTGGTATTACGCCCGCAAGAACCGCAATGCGGAAGATTATCTGCTCGGTGGGCGCCAAATGAATCCCATCACGGTGGGCCTGTCCTTATTCGCCACTTTAATGAGCACGCTGAGCTTTCTGGCCTACCCCGGCGAGATGATTAAGAACGGCCCGCTGGTCTTCGCCGGCCTGGCGGCTCTGCCCTTCGTCTATATCGTCGTAAGCTACATTTTAATCCCCCGTTTCATGCGGCTCAACGTCACCAGCGCCTACGAAATTCTCGAAACCCGCTTTGGCCTGAGCGTCCGGATGATGGGGACGTTCTACTTTCTTTTGCTCCGTTTTTTGTGGATGGCCACGATCATCTATACCACGGCCAGCGTCGCCTTCAACGGTATTTTGGGCCTGGAGGCCAAATGGATTCCGCTCATCTGCATCATCATGGGCGTCATCACCCTGGCCTATACCTCCCTGGGCGGCCTGCGGGCGGTGGTCATCACCGACGCCATTCAGACCCTGATACTCCTCCTGGGTGCTATCGTCACCTTGCTATTTATTACCCACCATTTCGGCGGCGTCGGGGGCTGGTTCCCTGACGCCTGGTTCGACCACTGGACGCCCCTGCAGATAGGCCCCAGCCTTCAGGGTCGTTTCCCCATCGTCAACGCGGTCATCATGATATTTACCTGGCATGTCTGCACGGCCGGTTCCGACCAGATGGCCATTCAGCGCTATCTGGCCACTCGCAGTGTCCAGGCCGCCCGCAAGACGTATGCCGTGTCGGTCATAACCAATTTTGTGACGCAGGCGCTGCTGGCCGCGGTGGGGCTGGCCCTCTTGGCGTATTTCACCGACATGCCCCAGATGCTCGAAGACAGCCAAAGCGTCTATGACCAGGCCGACCGGTTGTTTCCTCGCTATATCGTGGCGGGCTTGCCGGCGGGGCTTTCCGGCCTGGTGACGGCCGGACTCATGGCGGCGGCGATGTCGAGTCTGTCATCGGGGGTGAATTCGTCGGCGTCGGTGATCTCGCGGGATTTTTTCGAGCGATTCTCACACAAGAAACTCACCGAACAAGCCCGCCTGCAACGGGTGCGCATTATTTCGCTCGTGACCGGCCTGGTCGCCACGGCGATGAGCATCAGCATCAGCGGCGTTGAAGGCAACCTGCTGGAAGTGGTTATCAAGGTGGTTAATTTGTTGGTGGGGCCGCTGTTTGTCTTGTTTTTCCTGGCGTTATTCGTGCCTTTGGCCAACACCGTCGGCGCCCTGGTCGGCGGCGCCGTCAGCTTCATAATCGCCGTGGCGATTGGCTATTTTGAAATCTTCCATATCGGCATCTCCTGGATGATCTTCCTGGCCCTCATCGGAGGTATTAGTGTGGGAATAACCGTGAGCATGATGGTCAATATCGCGGTTAAAAAACAAAGTAATGGTCGATGAAAATGAAATTAAAAACCATTAAAATAGTGAAAAATTCCCGGTTTTTCCTTCCCTTTTTATTATTCATAATGCTGTTTGTTGCTTCACATGTTGAAGCACTTGTCGGGCGGGTGGATAATCCTCCAGACCTAAAAACATCTACCGGCCGTTCTCCGCTTTGCCCACGTTGGGCCTTGGAGCCTTGGGTGTGGGAAGATAACGGCAACATTCAACCATCAACGCAAGCTTTGGTGGATGCGTACTTGTCGTATAATGTTCCCGTTGACAACCTCTGGGCGACGGCGTGGCCTATGAAGACATCGCTCTTGGTGTGGGTGAAAACCTCGGCAAGATTCGCGTCCAGGTCCCGTCCAGACTCGCTAATCGTTTGTTTATCAAGAGTTATACTCGGCCCCCAAAAGTCTAAGGCGACGCGGATTGGCGTTATAACGAGAAACGCCAAATGATAATTGTCGATATTTTCGATGATACGTTTGAACTCGCTATCGATGGATGAAAGGAATGCGCCGATTTGGAGCCAACGAGCAGGTAATGCTGTTCATGCCTATATGGATAATTACTGGTGTTTGCATTGCCATGGAAAGTGAACTATATGAAAATCATCAGTAAACGTGAAATAGTGAAATTATCCCTTGGGCATAAAGATGTTCCTTATGTGCCTTGGAGTTGCACATTCACCAAAGAATCGCTTGAAAAGCTCCAAACGCATTTTAATTCGGAAGATGTTGATTCAATCATAGGAAATCATATTTGCTGGCTGGGAAAACCCGAAGGGGTCTTTATTGATATTGGCAACTATAGAGTTCAGGATTATTTCGGGGTTATATGGGATCGCAGCATCGATAAAGATATTGGAGTTGTTGAAGGAACATTGTTGCCTGAACCTATAATGAGTCATTACAAATTTCCCAGCCCGCATAATAAAGTGTTTTTTGAGGGAATAGATGAAATCATCGCATGCAATAAAGATCGTTTTCTGGTTTATCCATTAGGCTTTTCGTTGTATGAACGCGCGTGGACATTGCGAGGCATGGAAAACCTTCTTGTGGATTTTATGATAAATCCCGATTTTGCTCAGGAATTACTTGCTGCGATTGGCGACTGGAATGTCGCTCTGTTACAAAAAGTGCTGGAATATGATATCGATGGAATTTATTTTGGTGATGATTGGGGGCAGCAGACGGGATTGCAGATGGGCCCTAAAATCTGGCGTGAATTCATTAAGCCTCAACTTAAAAAAATGTTCCAATTGGTGCGGGAGAAAGGGAAATATATTTTTCTGCATTCATGCGGAAAAGTGGATGATCTATTTGATGACTTGGTTGATATTGGGCTTGACTGTTTTAATCCTTTTCAACCCGAAGTAATGGATGTCATGCATCTAATGAGTAAATATCATGGCCGGCTGGCTTTCCACGGAGGAATGAGCACACAGAAGACGCTTCCTTATGGCTCTGTTAAAGATGTTGAATGGGAGTGTTTAAATCTGATTAATGCGGGCCTTAAAGGTGGATATATTTTCTCTCCTGCTCATTCTGTTGAAGGTGATGTTCCATTAGAAAATATTTTAACATTTATAAAGATACTTCAAGGCCAGAAAGGTTATCTGAAATAATGATATGACGAGAATATAAACAGAATTAATGCGGATGCACAAAGCCATCCAACCGGCCCAATAGGACAATATGAATACGCCCGGCAATATCGCCACGGTCGTCTTATAGGCCGGTCGGCGACGCTTTTCGCGGGCACATTCCCTCCCCCAGGCGGCTTCAACGAGCCGCCTGTTTTTTTTATCGGTCTGGCTATGTGGCAGGCGACAGCGCAGCCGGGTTAGCGGCAGCATCGGCGCTGGCCGGAAAACGCCCGTGGCCCCTTAAAAGGGTCTTTGGCCCCGGCGGACGATAATGGGCCAGCGCGTCAAGATACATCCGGTGGTATTTATCCGCCTGCGCGTTTAAATCGAACCGCCGCACCGCCTGCTCCCGCGCCGCCCGGCTCAGCGCCCGGCCGCGCCCCTCGTCCAGCAGATATTTCAGCCCCCGCACGTAATCGTCCACCTCGAACGGCCGCGCCAGATAACCGTTCGCCTCATGGTCAATCATGTCCGCCATCCCCCCGACGTTAAACGTCACGCACGGTACCCCGCACGCCATCGCCTCCATCACCGTATTGGGCAGATTGTCCTGAATCGACGGCGCCGTAAACACATCCGCCGCGTTATACACCAGCGACAGCGACACCTCGTCGTACAGCCGCCCGAAACAATGGCAGTCTGTCCCCGCCTGCCGGAAATCCGCCAGAGACGACGCTCCCGCCGCCCTTCTGCGTTCTCTGGATTACTACCGCCATCGTCAACGACTGGGCAAAACACGACGAGAATCTCTTTCGCAGGAACGCACCTTCTTTCGTCGAAATCAACAACGAATGACTTATGCCTCTTTTCGGCGTCGAGGCTTGCCGATTGGCAATGGACCGGTCGAGGCCGCCTGCAAAACGATCGTCAAGACTCGGTTGTGCCGCAGCGGTATGCGTTGGTCGCGCGTTGGCGGCCAACGGATATTGTCGCTGCGAACGTATGTTAAATCCCGGCGTTGGGATAGTTTCTGGCGACATTATCTCAACCTTCGGCAATCAGCATGAAAATATTACGTAAAATCAAACCTGCACCCTTATTTTATCATCGCCAAAATTGCTTAGCGTGTCGGCGGAGGAGGCGGTGTTCGCGGCGGTGTCGGAGGGGTGGAGAGATGCTGGAGCGTTTCGTCGATATCTGGCAGGGCGACGGAGGTGACGGTCGGATTGTCTAAAGGCCCGGTTACGCGCACCTGCATCAGCTTCGGCCCTACGGCGTTAAGAAAACTGGTGATAATCGGCACATCCAGCAGGTAACGAGGAGGATTGACCATGAAGATCAGTTCCACATTTTGTTTCGGTAATTGCATTGACCCCGCGCCGGTCAGGTCCAGAGCATTACCGTGCAATTGAATACGATCAAAACGCGCTGTTCGATCCAGCAGGTCGCCGGCAATTTCCGCCTGATGAAACGCTCCTTCTTCCGGCAGGGAAAGATTCAGCACCTGGAGAATCTGCACCAATAATGGCAATTTCCCCAGCATGGCCTGCCGCAGGATAAACACAAAACGGCCTTCCCGCGGCTTGGCGTCGCCGGTTGTTCCATCCCGGGCGCCTTCGGCGATATTGAACCAGCCGTCGAAACGTCCCGGCAGTTCACGGCGTTGAGAGGATGCTTTACCGGCATTCAGGAATGAATTAAGGTTAAGGTCGCTGAATTCCAGTTGTAATTCGTAACGCAGGTTTTCGCCGGCGCGCATCTGTCCGCTGACGGTTCCGTCGCAGACATCAGCAAGAAAATCCTTAAAAACAACCGTTTTGTCGGATGGATCATAGGTCAGAACGCCTTGCAGGTTTGTAACATTTCGTTGGCGGACCTGCATGCGCGATGCTTGTGCCCGTCCGTCGAGGGTTAGTGATTGTTTCACGCCATCATAATGAAGTTCGCCGTTAATCCGGCCATTAATATCCATGATGGAAATAGGACGGCTCAAATTGGTATGCGCCACCTGCAAATACCCTTGTGCATCCCACTGGTCCATTGATTCATCGTTGCTTAGATGATGGCGCGACACGTGAAGATTCATGTCCTCGATCACGCCGTTGGGGTCGGCCAGGGAGAACAAGCGGCCTGTGGTTCCCGGTAATAATTCCAGAAGTTTGGCGTTCAGCGGCCAGTTCTTTGCCTGCACGCCAAGGTCAAGATCATGCTTTTGAATATCGCCGCGTAACACGCCGCGCACTTCCAGACGCCTGCCGTCAAACTCGCTTATCAACGGTTCCAAACGCAGCATGTTAGGTTCAGCGATGATGCGCCCGCTAAGTTGATTGATTTCATAACCATTCGCTTCAAGACGCAGACGGCCGTTTTGCGGCTCGATCAACGCCCGATATACAGGAGCCTCTTGCGGGCGGGCGGACAACTGAACCTCGGTGTGCATAGGCCCCCACAAACGCACCTCTTTCCAGATCCCGAAGCGGAAAGGCGCTACAGCCTGGTGTAAATCCTCATCGGCAAACAGGGGATCGCCCTGTAGAGAGAGTTCGTAACCTTCGTCCGCCTCAACCCGACCGGATAGTGTGAACCGGGAGGCCTGATGCTCGGCATGGAGATTGGTAAAGGTTAATCGTGAATTTGTCAGATGCCCTTTGCCTTTAAGGCAGGTTAATTCATAAGGAATATTTTCATAACGCAAGCGGCCGTCGGCAATATCAAAATGAAGGTCATATTGCATTTGTTCATCAGGAGCAGGAGCGGTTTGATCATTCTCGACGTGTAAACCTTGCAAGGGCAGGCGAAATACGCCTTCACCGTCCGCCACCACCGATAATCCCAGTTTTCGCCAGAATGAAGCGGCGGTTGGTTCGAGTATATCGGCAAACGTGGAATCCAGATGCAGACCTTGAAAGTGTAATGTCAGGTCCGCCGGCGAAGGCGCTTGCTGATGTTGAATTCGACCGATCATGGTTAATCTACCGCCGGCCATTACCGCGTCAGTGAGGTTAAAGGTGAGTTCATTGGGATCATAATTCAGTATGGCTTCGACATTCGTCAACGGCAGGGGAAAATCCTGGTATTGGAAACCTCCGCCTGATATCTTTGCCGTAAGAAATTGCTCTGAGGGTGTCTGGGGGGATTGGATAATCTGATAAGTTACCTGAGCTTCACCCTTGGGCGTGAGTTTTCTCCAGAGTTGCTGTTGCCAGGACGAAAGACATTGATAGAGATTTTCATCAAGCGCCAGGCGTTCTGCTTGAATATCCATTTTATAAGAAGCACCATTGGCGCTATTTCGCCACCATCCGTGCAGGTCGATTTTTTGTTGGTTGTCACGAGCGGTCAGGGGACCGATGATGATGTTGTCGGGTTTAAAATCAATCGTACCACGGACATTTTTTAGAGGATAAGGAAAACGTTTATAGCGGCCGGCGGCGTTTTTCCCCTCGCAGGCAATGTGATAATCAAGGAGTCCGTTAAACTGTTTACGATGAAGATTGATGGTGAGATCTATGGCGCCGGTGGGTTCAAACTCCTTTATCGCATCTTGCGTTTGTTTCGGCAGCAAAGCCATTAATTCTCCAATGACGGCTCGGTGGGAATCGGACGCCCCTGAAACCTCCGCCGGGTTGAACCATTGGTTTTCCGGTAGTGTCAAACCCTCGGTTCGCAGGGTTATGGCAAAGGGATCATTATTCTGATACCCTTCATATTTTCCTGTTAGATGAAATTGCGCCCCCTCATTAAAACGTCCATTAAATTCCTCGATTGAGATGCTATGCGGGGTGAAGCACATCCGCGCGGCGACATTCTCCAGCATCAATCGGCTTTTACCCAGCGGCGCTGTAAACGAACCGTTTTCCAGCATAACTTGCAACTCATGTCCTGTCTGAGGGTCATAATAATTGCGCGTTATCACCCGGCCTTGTGGATTGTCGATGCCGAATTGACCCCACCATTGGGCCACGCGATCGGGCAAATTCGCAAAATCCACCATTTCCAGTAAAAATTTACCTTCCGCAACAAGTTCGCCTGTTTTCAGATTTACTCGTCCGGTCAGTAGAGATTGTTGTAATAATCCTTTATTGGTGCTGTGCAGTTCGAACCGATAAAACTCATTTTGCACCGGATCCGGCAGGAAACTACCTGCCACCTGCTGCTTTGCGATGCGCGTTTTTTGGTCATTATCGACTTCATGATACAGCACTTCTCCGTCGCGCAGAACGATCAACGGTCGTTCTTGATCAGTGATGGTTTCGCCTGGTCGAATCAGCGCGTGCAAATTCGTTTTATCGGTCTGACGGTTATACACGATATTCAACGTAGCCCCCAGCGCCGTAATACGACGTATGACCAAACGTTGTTGTAGCAGACTCAAAGCTTCGTGGTTAAGAATAACATCCTGAGCAGCGAATACCATTTCGTCTTTATTCAGAGATTCACCGGGTGGGTATATTCGCACTCCCTTGAGACGCATTTGCTCCAAAATCGAAAACTGCGCCTGCTCAATGGTTACTTTTCCTCCCGTCACCCGTTCCAAAGCGTTTATGGCCAATTCTCGTAATCTTTCCCCTGCCGTGAAATATCTATACCCTAAAATCATTACCACCAGTAAACCTAAAAGCAGTAATGCTCCGATGCGGCGCCGACGCCAAATCCGCGGGGATCGACGTAGAGGTTGCTGGGCCGCCAATGTTTTAAATATGCTTGTTATGGGGGGAATTTTCATGGTGGCTGAAGTTGGCCTGCTCTCTCTAACGGATTGTTTTTAAGGAAGTTATGTAATTGTCCTGCCTTGGCCTACCCGGTTGCCGATTAACTGCGTAAAATAATCTCGCCAACCTCTTTTAATCCAATATGTTATCACTATAATAATGGTTTTCAAGGACGACGCGAAACACTAAACGGGAATCGTTTTATGAGTTTAATGGATGTAAATCGCGAATCGCTCAAAGGTGTGCTTGCCAATATCAGATCGGTCTATTACGGTGATCCGCAGGTTATTCGTAAAATATTTATCAGTTTACTCTCCGGCGGCCATATTTTGCTCGAAGATGTCCCAGGTGTTGGTAAAACCATCCTGGCCCGCGCCCTTGCAGCCAGTATTGACTGTTCCTGTAATCGCATTCAGCTTACGCCGGACTTGTTGCCGTCGGACATTACGGGTGTAAGTATTTATAATCGCCGCACTTCGGCGTTTGAGTTCAAAAAGGGGCCAATTTTCGCCAATATCGTCCTCGCCGATGAAATTAACCGCACCACACCCCGTACCCAATCGGCTCTGCTGGAAGCGATGTGCGAAAATCAAGTCAGCGTCGATGGTCGGGCCTACCCGTTGCCCAAGCCGTTTATGGTGTTGGCTACCCAAAATCCCTTTGAATTTGAGGGGACTTACTTTTTACCGGAAAATCAGCTTGATCGATTTCTCATGCGCATTCGCGTGGGATACCCCGACCGCGAGCAGGAAAAGCAGATTCTCGCCTTGGAACCCTCTGAAAACGTTCTGACCGGTCTTAAACCGGCTGTCAATGTCGAGCAGATCATTGCCCTGCAACAGCACGTGCGTAAAGTGGAAATCGACGGCCGGCTCACCGAATACATCATGGACATTATTACCGCCAGCCGCAATCACCCTGATTTGCTGGTCGGCGCTTCACCGCGGGCGGCTCTGGCCCTTCAGCGCGTCGCCAAAGCCTCGGCTGTCCTCAGCAACCGCGACTACTGTCTGCCCGATGACATCAAGTCGTTCGCCATGAGTGTCTTGAGCCACCGTATCATTTCCAAGAAATTCAGCCATGAACCCACGCGCCAAAGCTGCGATAATATCATGGAGCAAATCCTCAATTCCGTTCCCGTACCAGGGTAAAGGCATACCGCAGGTTATTGCTTATATATTTTGTGGTAAGTGAAAAGTGACGCAGGATTCTTCAGTCATTGAAGCTTGACAAAAATCCTTCTTCCCAGTAGGTTTTTATGGCCCGACGGGGTGTAGCTCAGCTTGGCTAGAGCGCCTGCTTTGGGAGCAGGAGGCCGCAGGTTCAAGTCCTGTCACCCCGATTAGATAACATTATTCGGGGAAACAACTTACGTGTTTTTCCTTGACCGTCTCACTTCACCTTATAACTTTGTTTATAACTTTATGAGGTGCATGATGGCAAGAAAAACGGCAGTTCCAGGATGTATTTATCTTAACAATGGAAGATATTGGTGGAAAGTGAAGCTCCCCGGTGAAAACGGGCCAAAGCCAAGGCCGTTGAAACCAACTGGGGCGCGGTACGCTACCAAAGACCCCGGTGTTGCCGAAACGATTGCGCAGGAAATATGGCAGCGGGCGGCTTTCAAGGCCAAGTTGCCGATTAATGATGGGAGCATCACGGCTTTAATCAATGCTTATTTAGAACACGCTCGAAGTTACTATCGAAAAAGCAAAGAAGCCGCTAATATTGAACATGCACTTACTCCGCTGCTCGAACAATATCCCACTAAGCTTGCAGAGGATTTTCG
>JAFGBA010000029.1 GCA_016933395.1 Sedimentisphaerales bacterium
CCCTGGTGGAACAAGGCTCAGCGCAGCGCCGACAACGCCATGCCGACCAGCAACGTAATCGGCAAGGTGCGTTTCATCCCCGTTTTTCGCAGTAAAGCCGTGCTGGTGCTGGCCCCTTCAGAGTATCACGATGCCTTGCGCACCGTCATCGAAAATCTAGACAAGCCCGCCAAGCAGGTGCTCGTTAAGGCCGTGCTGCTTTCTGTCAACCACGAAAACGCAACTTCGCTGGGTTTGAAGGTTTCGTCCAATCCCGACGCCTTTGGCGCCCTGGGCGATAATATGCTCGAAGCTTTTAATACGTTGACCTTCGGCGAAAGCTATGGCGCCTTGCGGTTAGACAGCTCATTGCCGGTTAATGTGCTGGTGGATTTATTGGTCAAACACGCCAACGCCCGCATCCTCAACCAGCCGCGTATTTGGACCAAGGACAACGATGAAGCCATCTTTTTCAAGGGCCGCTCAGTGCCGTTTATCGAAGGTTCGCAAAGTTCCACCGAAGGCACCAGCATTCGCCAGGATGTCAAGTACCGCAATGTGGGCGTGACGTTGCGCGTCCGGCCCAACATCACCCCGGAAAAAGCCGTGGACCTGACTATCAACCTGATGGTCAGCGAAGTTGAACCCCAGACGATCAACGGCAACATCGTCACCACGCTGATGGACAACACCACCAACATGATCGTCAGCGACGGCCAAACCCTGATGCTTAGCGGCATTCTCACCCAGGTTGACCGCGACATCGAAACCAAGGTTCCTCTCATCGGTGACATCCCTATACTGGGCGGTTTGTTCCGACATACCGACCAGGTGAAGTCGAATGAGGAACTTATTGCTTTCATCACACCCTATGTCTTTGACGAAAACACCACCCCTGACGCCCGCGGTGAAACGCAAGACGCCCTCGATAAAATGCATCTCGAACAGGAAACCCTCAATACCACCATGCAGAAGCTTTATTAGGGACACGACGGCCTTTATTTATTAGCAAGCATGTTTTCCAGTTTGTCGCGCCAGCGTGGATAAATATCGCGATAGGATTGTGCCATATGCTCATTCGGTTGGATAACATCAAAAGCATCCAAGCCGATAAAAGCATCGTCCATGGTGGCAAAAATGGCTCCACCCATTCCCGCGCCACGGGCGGCGCCTTGGGCCCCATCGGTGCGGTATAGTTCCACGGGTGCACCGGTAAGCGAAGCAAACGTTTGAGCGAACAGCGGGCTTAAAAACATATTGGCTCGCCCGGCACAGATGCGCTTGGGAGTGATTCCCATATTTTGCATAATTTCCAAACCGTAGTTGAGTGCAAAAACAATGCCTTCTTGCGCTGCTCGTAAAAGATGACCGCGCCGATGAATATTAAAATTCAACCCATAAAATGATGCGCCCATATTGCGATTTCCCAATGTGCGTTCAGCACCGTTGCCATAGGGGAAAACCAACAATCCATCCGCACCGATAGGGGCGGCGGCGGCCAATTCGTTCATCGCCGGGTAATCTTCACCTGCATCCATGACATTATGCTTGAGCCAGCTATTAAGAATACCCGTTCCATTAACACACAGCAGCACGCCCAGCCGTGGTTGGTTACGTTCATGATTGACGTGGGCAAAAATGTTCACTCGCGAGGCCGGGTCGGGATGGCCTTGGTCTGTTACGCCGTAAACCACGCCGCTGGTTCCGGCCGTAGCGGCGATATCACCGGGTTGCAGGGCACGCAGTGAAAAAGCATTGTTGGGCTGGTCCCCCGCCCGGTAGGTCAGTGGAATACCCGAAGGCAATCCCAGTTCCTTTGCGGCCGAGGCTGTCAGTTCGCCTTGAACACCAAATGTCGGGCATAATTCAGGTAAAAAGGCCGCATTAATATCGTAATGATCAAGCAGCATTTGCGCCGGTTGGTGACGTCGGAAATTCCAGAGAATACCTTCCGACAAACCGCTGATGGTGGTGGCGATTTCCCCTGTCAGCCGGTAGGCGATATAGTCACCGGGCAACATGATTTTATCGATTTGCCGATAAATCTCCGGTTCGTTTTGCTTGACCCACGCCAGCTTGGAAGCAGTGAAGTTCCCCGGCAAGTTATACAGTTCCTTCAGACACGCCGCCTCGCCCAGGGTTTTAGCAGCGGCATTGCCTACCTCAACGGCCCGGCTATCGCACCAAATAATCGCCGGACGCAGAACACGGCCCTGGGCATTAACAGCAACCAATCCATGCATCTGATAAGCGATACCCATCGCTTTCACCGCGGTGAAAGCCTGCGGGGCAGCGGTACGTAATTGAGCGGCGGCCAGCTTGATATGCTTCCACCATACTTCGGGATCCTGCTGGGCCCAGCCTGGCTGCGGCGCATGAATGGGCAGCTCCGTCGCCGGAGAAGTCGCCGAGGCCGGAATCCTGCCGCTTTGAGCATCCAGCAGACAGGCCTTGACCGATGAACTCCCGACATCAAAACCTAACAGATACATTCCTGGCTCCCGTAAATTCGCTGTACATCAATTATCGGTTACTTATTTGAAACCAATTTTCAGCCAATTTACAGAACCATTATGCCATCGTCCAGACTATATTTAAGGTAACATTTCCGCTCGAATCTTCTCCCAATGCTGCGCGATTCGGGAATTTCGAGTCAAATCCCAAAGATTTAAATTCAATTCCCGCAGAGTCAATACGGTTGGCACCCATCCTTGCGTCCATCCAACCTCAATCGACCAGGCGCCCCAACCGGAATCGGCGTTGGAACCCCAGTAATCCCAGCGCTGATAATCAAAAGCTCGGAACCAACCGCCGTCCAGTTCCGGATGACTTGGACTGAATATCTGAATACGAATCAAAAATTCCGCCAGTCGGTCGGCCATATCACGGTATAGTTTTTCACCCGTTGCGGCGTAGGCTTCGTGCAATCCCAGAAAGGTAAAATTGCAGGTGTAAAGCAGGTCGGCAATCGGGTCGCTGTTGTCTTGTATCAACGGAGCCTCATGCTCACCATATTCCTCGTTGGATCGTGGCGGACGGTATCGACCCTTGTCCAACTTACCGAGTTCCTCCCGAATAGCCCCACAGGAAACCTGGGATTTTGCCATATCTTTGGCAATACGACGCAACCAGATCCGATATTCGGGACGATCTTCAACACGGATTAACCAGGCCAACGTCAAAAGCATCCGGCCGCGCTCCTGTTGAATACCGTTGGTCCACTCCCATTCATCAGGATAGGTTTCCATCATCCGCTGAATCGCTGAGCGGGTGCGGGTTAAAAGCGGTTCATAGTGAGTTTTATCGTAGAGCCATAGATACGATGACCAAAGCCAAGCTTCATAGTGCGGCGCCAGACACTCATAGGATTCCTTGAAGTAAGACTCCC
Organism: Sedimentisphaerales bacterium; assembly: GCA_016933395.1. Classification (GTDB taxonomy): domain Bacteria; phylum Planctomycetota; class Phycisphaerae; order Sedimentisphaerales; family SM23-30; genus JAFGBA01. Next base: position 3,368 of record JAFGBA010000029.1, read on the forward strand.
ATCCTTTTTTATCAAGGCTGGTTCTCCCCAGGGCCCGGTGGCGAAATCCGAGCGTCCCCGTAGTGCGATAATTAGCCAGGATGTTGCGTAGAATCACCTCATCCCATTTGTCTGTTTCCAGCAAGGCTGATGTCCCCAGTGTCCCAAGAATAATTTTTATATCATTATCGCCATAAAGGCTGGTGCTGTCCGGCCCCCAGTCAATTAAACCGTACGAGGCTTTTTCCGGATCGTGGATATATAAACCTGATTTGAAAAAGAGCCAGTCCAGTAGATTACCCGCTATGTTGCGACTATGCACATCGCCGTCGAGTTTACTGCGCAAGGCGAAAGCGAGGGAACTCTCACCGTTAGAATCACTGCGCAGCCACCAACGAACAGTCTGGCTGCCATCAAAATTTATCTGTGAACGGATGCCTTCCAGAACGCCGCAGGAGCCGTCACCCGCCGGCCAAGAACGATCGATGGATGGCCCTACATTTTTAACAATGATTCCTTCTTTACGAAATTCATCGTACTTATCCTGCCAGGAAGGATGTACCAACATTTTGGCGTTGCTGTGCCAATCGATGCCCCGAATGACGGCCTGTCGCGCTGCATCATCGGGCAATTTATCCTGAGCGCTATAAGTGGGCCGCACCACAGGCGTCCAATCCAGGGTTGGAAGGTTAGCCTGAGGAGCCAGCCAATTAAGGATATAACCCCACACCGCCTGAATGCCGTCTTTAGGAGCATAACGGGCGGTTACAAACTGACTGAGTTTCGTGGCGGCCACCATAATGTTGCCGTCGGGATGCATAAAAAGAATCGGATAAGTGGGCACGCCATCAAAACCATATATCGCCCGGTCCAACCCGGTAACTTTGGCGGCGACCAGATCGGCCGATGAGACTTCAACAGTTACGAAATGACAATCATGTATCGCCAAAATGCGATATTGGGGCAACCGCGGACCAAAATTGTCGGACGCCGCCACAACGCGTTCCCGGTCCACTCGACGCGGTTTTTCCACTACCAGACCGGACAACGAAGCCGGATATTCTATAAAAAGTTTAAGTTTTTTTTCGGCAACACGACGAAATATATCATCTGAAACCACTGTGGTTTTTTGCGGATATTCATCAGCCAGTAACAATACTCCCCCTCCCGGTGCAGCTTGCTCTATAGCCTGCTCAATGGTGGAGTATCGTTTAACAGATGCGCCATTCGCCTGCAAAGTTATAAAAAGGTCGTTCTTTTCACTGCAAGCCATAAAGAATGCAACATCTGAAGACGATTTACCCTGTACACAGGAATTCAGGCACAGAACGGCTAATAAATAAACGGCGCAACGCATGGTGCAGCATTCCGTCTTTTTCATTAAATAATCCATGAAAATCAGTCTTGTTGTTGATGATATCGTTGTACCAATACCAGCGAATGAAGCAAATGTTGGCCACCGGAAGCGGCTATATTATCCTTGCCTATTATGTCATCGGCAAACCGATTGCGGTCCCAGTCCTCCGTAACCCATTTAACCGCCTGAGAATTTTCCTCAATAAGTTGCCGGAGAGTATCTTCGTAACCCGCCTGTTTCTGCGCAATTTGTGGAGCGACAAGCATACGCTTTATCGTCCCGGCCAAAACAGCCATAGCGTGATCAAAAGTGTGCCACTCCGTCTGATGAGCGGAAATCGTCGGAGTAATTTCCGCGATACGGCAACGGATATCATTGACTCTATCTAGATACTCCTGATAAAGATCATGTTTTTTTTCGGCTTGTTTTGCCGCCTTTTGCAGCGATGATTCGCTATTCCAACAAGCCATAGTAATTTCTGAGCGACCCAACTGTATCCGGCCCAAATCCCGCCAAATACGGGCATAAACATCTCCCTGTTCGGACTGATGATAATTTTGCAGATAGGAAGCAAAAAATGTTGCATCGTCCGTATTATCTCCGGCCCAGCTTTGGGCGGCGGCATAGGCGATGCCAGGCCACATGGCGTCGGTAAGGTATCGCTGCGGCAGCCAAATCGTCGAATCCAAACCCAACAGGTCCATTTCGCGGGCAACCTGCGCGAAAGCCCGCACATTTTCCAACCGCCGGGAATTCGGGTAAATCATGTAGCCTGCGGACATTAGCGCCGGGCAGCCGATAACATCGTAACCCAATGCCTTGAACTTGGCGGTTATTTCTATGGGGATTTTGTGATAATGCCAGTCGTAAATCACCACTGATGATTGCGGAATGTCTTTAACAATGGCGTCGATATCGATATTTAACTCGGTGCCCCGCCAACCGCGCCAGAACATATCGTTCCACAACGCGGTTCTTTTTCCCTTTCGCGCCGCCAATTGAATGCAGTTGCGGAGATGTTGAAGGAATTGATCTCCGGCGGAAACATCCGGCCATTTTGCTTCGCATCGCGCACAACCCGCCAGATTGACCTCATCACAACCGATATGAATCGAATCGCTGGGGAAAAGCTCGGAACAACGTTCATACATGGCGTTGAGATATTGAGTCGTTAAAGGGCTGGCGGGACACAGCACATTGGTATAACCCGGTATGGCGTGAAGCGATTTGGCTTTTGTCTGATGCAGGATATCTCCGGCCTGAGGATGGCGAATAAACACACGAGAATGACCCAATGATTCAATTTCTGGGATCACTTCCATGTGGTGTCGACCGGCATATTCGACCAATGCTCGTACTTGATCCGCCTGAAGAGCATGAGGATGCATCAACCAGGGATAATCTTCATGATAAAGACAGGAATTTTCATCATCGGTTAGGTGCAGATGCAAAGCGTTGAGTTTATAGCGGGCGCAAAAATCAATAACCCGACGAATGTAATCAGGATGCTCCATTTGCCGGGCTAAATCCAACATAATCATTCGCACCGGCAAATCGGGCCAGTCGCGAACGATTCCTAAAGGGATACCGCTTGGATGGGATTCCAAAAGCTGACGCAACGATTGGACGCCGTAAAACACACCTTCACGGGTGCGCGAACAGATCGTAATATTTTTATTCGTGATGTGAAGTTTGTATCCCTGATCGAGAAGTTTATCCCTATAATCGGATTTTCGCACATTCAGTTCCGGTGCGCCGCACTGCAGTAAAATCTCCACCGGGGAAGCATCCGGCCTTGCGGCTTTAACCACTTCAATAGATGCTTCACTCAGGATTTCCTCCAGATAAGCCGCCTCCTTAACAAGCGACGAATCTTCCGCAACGATCAATACCTGTTTCAGGGTCATGGAACCGGCATCCGGTTGCCATTCCTTTACCATGGGTAAAAATTGCCCATCGACCCGTTCGACCATTATTAGCAAACTGCATACTATTCCCCATAAATATAAGATGTTATTATTGAAACGCGCCATTTTTCCCTTTCTGTCTATTTTTAGACTTTTTACAACAACTTTATCAGTGCTTTGTACACAACAAATGGATTTAAAATTCCATTGTCATATTATAATAAAATACTTTAATCATGTGAAAGATATTATATAAAGAGATAATTATACATACAAATAAATGCGCGGTTTATTCGAATGCTTTCTAATTGTACTGTCCGATTTTATTTTCGTTGTTTAACCCTCAGCGGGGCCAATAGGTTATGTCGCTTGTAATGATGAAAACGCGCCAACTCTCGACGTTTGTTTTTTTGCTGCACAAAACGCATCGGCCAGCCG